>JAITTF010000010.1 GCA_031287215.1 Bacteroidales bacterium | reverse complement strand
ATTGTAATAGCATCAATATCAGAGCAATAACTTTTAACGAAAAATTTCAGTAATCCGTTTAAGGTGTCCTAATAACGAAAATAGGAAAAAGAGCAAATGTTTTTTTGCTTGTGAAGCTCACCTCCAATCGTCTATAAAAAAAATCTGCTCCGTTTCGAAATCAATTTTAAAAAAGAGGGCATCTTTACCGTTAGTAATACCAATGATGGGTGCTTTTAAGGTTTTATTGTATCGGCTTACTTGCTCTATAACTTCCTGAGAAAGCTGAATATGAGGGGCTTTGCACTCAATGACGATTTCCGGTTTGCCTTCAAGGTCAAACACTACAATGTCGTATCTCTTAGAAAGACCATTGACCTTAATCTCTTTTTCTACTGCAATATGGGAGAATGGGACGCTTTTTTTTTCTATTAGAAAATGAATAAAATACTGACGTACCTTCTCTTCTTCCGTCAATTGTAACCACGATTTTCTAACAATGTCAAAAATCTCGGTAATACCCTGATTGTTACGAGTTTTTATCATAAAATTTTAGATTTCTACTGTCAACCTATCAGTGGCAAGACAAACATTTTCAGGCAGTTGTGGATCGATGACGGCATGTTTTCCCATATCATGTCCTATATGAGTTAAGAAGGCTCTTTTAGGGTGTACCTCTTTGATTAATGCCAAACTCTGTGCTAAGTTAAAATGGGAATAGTGCTCTGCAATTCTCAAGGAATTAAGCACTAACACCTCCAAATTTTTCAGTTTTTCTTTTTCTTTGGGCGCAATAAAACTGGCATCCGTAACATAGGCAAACGATCCGATTCGATACCCTAAAACCGACAAATGTAAATGTTTGACACTAATGGGAGTAATGAGGATTTCGTCAATTTGGAAAGGTAACTCTTGAACGGGAATTAGTTTTAATTCGGGCACTCCCGGATATTTATACTCTTTAAAAGCATAATCATAATCTTTAGCAATCACATTCAGTGTTCGCCGTAACCCATAAATATTGACGGTTTTTTCCATGAGAAAATTCACCGGTCTGATGTCATCAATACCACCAATATGGTCTTTATGTTCATGAGTAACTAAAATAGCATCTACTTGAGTAATATTGTTTTGGAGCAGTTGTTGTCGGAGGTCTGGGCCGGCATCGAAGAGTAGTTTGGTATCAGCAATTTCGAGGTACGCTGACGTGCGCAGTCGGTTGTCGCGCACATCCTTGGAAAGGCACACTTCACAAGGACATCCCACAACGGGAACCCCTTGTGAAGTGCCTGTACCCAAAAATGTTAATTTCATCAATATGAGAACTCTAAAAGATTTATGGATTCAAGATTATTTCAGACCTCTATTTTTCAACAATGCGTCAATGGAGGGTTGTTTGCCTCTGAATTTTACATAAAGGCTCATCAAATCTTCTTTATTTCCTTTTTCTAAGATATTGGTTTTAAATGAAAGTGCTGTTACTTCGTCAAAAACACCATGCTCTTTAAAGGCTTCAAAAGCATCATGATCTAAGACCGCTGCCCAAGTATAACTGTAATATCCGGCATCGTAACCATTGGAAAAAATATGCTGGAAGTAGGTGCTTTTGTATCTTGAAATAATCTCCGGAATAAGACCTATTTTTTTCAAAGCAGCATCTTCAAAATCAGGAAAAATAATCTTAGTAGGTTGAGTGATAGAGTGGTATTCCATATCTAAGAGAGAAGCGGCAAGCAGTTCGGTATTGATAAATCCTTGTCCGTAGGTGGAGGCGGCTTCAATTTTAGCCATCAATCGTGTGGGGATCACCTTATCGGTTTTGTAATGCTTGGCATACATCTCCATGATATAAGGATATTTGGAAAAATGCTCATTAAATTGAGAAGGGAATTCCACAAAATCTCTGGGTACGTTAGTGCCCGACAAGGAACGATAGTGGCATTTGGTCAACATGCCATGCAAGGCGTGTCCAAATTCGTGAAAGAAGGTTTCCGTTTCGTCAAAATTGAGTAAAGAGGGTTTGTCGGCAGTAGGTTTAGTAAAATTCATTACTAATGAGATGACCGGAATTACATTATTTCCCTGTTGATCAACGTATTGTTCTCTAAAATTGGTCATCCAAGCACCACTTCGTTTGCTCTCTCTGGGGTGATAATCCAAATATAAAATGGCAATTACTTGATCTTTTTCTATCACTTCGTAAGCATCTACTCCTTCGGTATAGGTCGGGATATTTTTATTTTCAACAAATTGAATGCCATAAAGGGTTTCAGAAATCATAAAAATTGCCTCTCTAACATTTTTTAAAGAAAAATAGGGACGAATAGTATCATCATCTAAGTCATATTTTTCTTTTCTCAATTTTTCGGTATAAAATCTCCAGTCGTAAGGTTCTAATTTAAAATGATTGCCTTCCAGATCAATCATTTTCTGATATTCGGCTGCTTCTTGTTTTGCTTTTGCTATTGCCGGTTTCCAGACTTGCATTAAAAGATTATGGACTGCTTTCGGTGTTTTAGCCATAGAATTATCTAATTTATAAGCAGCATGAGAAGGGAATCCGAGTATTTTAGCCTTTTCAAGGCGTAAATTTACGATGGAGTCAATAATAGGTCCATTATTATATTTCCCGAAAGTACAGCGTGTAGAGTATGCAGTCCAAAGTTGTTTTCTCAATTCTCGATCTTTACAGTTTTGTAAAAATGGTTCCATACTGGGCAAATGAATTGTAAAGACATATTTACCTTTGGTAACATCTTCAGTATTAGCAGCTTCTTGAGCAGCAACTAATTGGTCAGGAGTAAGTCCATCTAAACGGGCTACATCATCCACAATCAATTTATAATCATTGGTAGCCCCCAAAATATTAGTACCGTATTTAGTAGTAAGCGCAGCCAATTGTGCATTGATTTCTCTAAAACGTGCTTGTTGCTCTACAGGGACATTAGCTCCTCCGCGAACAAAACCCTTGTAAGTTTCTTCCAACAATTTCATCTGTTCAGGAGCAATATTGAGGGTCTCTTTTTGGTCATAAACTGTTTTAATACGTTGAAAAAGAGTTTTATTAAGAGCAATATTATCTTCATGTTGCGCCATCAACGGTGTAATCTTCTCTTCTATTTCCTGCATTTCAGAACTGTTCATACATTCTGTTAAGTTGAAAAATACGCCTGACACATTTCTCAACAAAGCACCACTATATTCTAATGCTTCGATGGTATTTTGGAAATTGGGAGCTTCCTGATTGGTAACTATCGCTTCAATTTCATCTATTTGTTGACTCATTCCCTTCTCAAAAGCAGGAAGGTAATGTTCATACTTTATTTCAGCAAAAGGAGGCACACCAAAAGGGGTATCCCATTCTTTAAAAAAAGGGTTTTCTTCGGTTAGAACAGTTTTTTTGTTTTTACAACCTACTAAAATGATTGAAGTTAACAGCATCATTGTTATTATTTTTTTCATAAATAAATATTTTTTTTTGCTTTATTGATAAATTATTAAAGTGCAAAGGTACAATTTTTTTTGGTTATATTGAATGAATCCTATTAGATAGCATGAAAAGGACATACAGATTTTCTTTTTAAAAATTACTCCAAAAAAGAGGATAAGATTTTTTCAGGCATTCTACATCATCCATTTCAATCACATTATGCACTGCAAATAACAAAAATGCCATTACCCATCGATGGTCTTGATGAGAACAAAATAAAAGCTGCTCATTTTGCGGTGCTTTTGGTTGTTTGATTGTCAAGGTATTGTCATCTAATACACTAACTTCAGAGAATTGATGGAGAGTGTTGAAAATCAAATCAAATCTATTTGATTCTTTAAAATTCAAGTTTTGCAATCCTGTTAAAGTTGACTCTTTTTCTTTTAACAATAATAATATTGACAACACCGGTGCTAAATCGGGATGCTGCAACAAATCGAATGATAAATCATGTGGAGGAATGATTGGACTTACTTTATGGCGGATCATGATATCTTTTCCGAGAGGTGTTGTTTCTACATCTAACTGATTAAACCATCGACTAATAATAGCATCTCCTTGTAAAGAATCAAGACTGAGATTTTTAAAAACAAACGCACTACCGGAACTCAACGAACAAAGAGCGTACCAAAATAGGGCACCACTCCAATCTGATTCAATATCCTCGATAGAAAAAGCATGAGTATTTTGAGTTACCCTCTTGATCACCTCTTTGGTTAGAATAAGATAGGGCAGTGAGGGGACATTTTGAGGAATTATTATCATTTTTTTCAATCCTATTCGTTCCCCAATAAGAAGAATGGCGGAAGCAAACTGACTGCTTTGACTGCAATCTATCTCCATTTG
>JAITTF010000355.1 GCA_031287215.1 Bacteroidales bacterium | reverse complement strand
TTCCCACGCCTTGTAGCGGTAGGCAAGACGAAAATGCTTTTTGCAACTGTTGCACTGCCATTTTTGTGTCCCGTTGCCGGATTTGCCATTCCTGACCAAATCGTTACCGTGACAGTGAGAGCATTCTATTTCGCTTGTATGTACCATTGATTTTATGTTTTATGGCTGCAAAGACACGTATTTATTCTGATAATTCATGACACTACCTATATTTTATGTAAGACCATAAGTCGAGTTGCATAAATACATAAAATAATTTGGATTTTAACTCACCTAAAGAATAAAATCGGTATTCAAGAAATTGGATTTATCTTCTTTCACTATATCGCGGATGATCATTTTATTTTCTTCTGTCTCTTTGGCTGCTACTAAAGTCCTGATTGAGAATACACGTAGAGCATCGCTAACGGATAGCGTTTGTTCGGCAGAATCTTTTCTTCCTGTAAAAGGAAAATCATCGGGACCACGTTGACATTGAGAGTTTATATTTACCCTACAAACCTGATTTACAAGTACATCTACTAAATTTGCGATTTCATCGCTATTATTACCAAAAAGACTCGCCTGCTGTCCATGATTTGATTCTATAACATATACTAACGGTTCACAAATACTTTCATAAGTTACAATTGGAATGATGGGTCCAAATTGTTCTTCGTGATAAACTCTCATCGAACTATTAACATTACTCAAAATGGCAGGGAAAAACAATGATTCGTAATGCTTCCCACCATTTGGATTTTCCAATTTTGCACCTTTAGCAACAGCATCATCAATAAGACTTTGGAGATATTCTGCTTTATTAGTTTCAGGAAGTGGGGTAATGGCTACATTTTTATCCCAAGGGAGTCCAATTTCCATTTTTTCAACATAATCAACCAATTTTTCTGTGAATTTTTGAGCAATTTGTTCTTGTACAAAAATGATTTTCAGCGCAGTACATCTTTGTCCGTTGAACGACAGACTTCCTATAGCACATTCTTTTACCGTTAAGTCCAAATCGGCACCATCGAGAATAATAGCCGGATTTTTGGCATCAAGTCCTAAAACCGTTTTCAAACGATTGGGTTTCGGGTGTTCTTTTTTTAAGATATTTGCCACTCTACTTGTTCCAATGAAAGCCAAAACATTAGTTTTTTCACTTTGCATGATGGGGGTTACCACATTTTCACCTGACCCATAAATAGTATTTACAACACCCGCGGGAAAACATTGTTGAAAAGCTCTTAAAAGAGGTTGGAATAAAAGCATTCCCAACTTAGGGGGTTTAAAAATGATGGTATTTCCCATAATTAAAGCCGGAATTAGGGTTGTAAAAGTTTCATTCAACGGATAATTAAAAGGTCCCATACATAACGTTACGCCAAGAGGTGCTCTTCTAATTTGGGCGATAATATCTTGAGAAATGGTGAAACGAGAGGAGGCTCTATCAAGGTCTTTCACAGCTTCGATAGTGTCGTAAATGTAGGTGATGGTTCTATCAAACTCTTTTTGCGAATCGCTCAATGATTTTCCGATTTCCCACATTAGCAGTTTCACTATCAAATCGCGTGCTTTTGACATCATCAGCGTGAATTTTTTCAAACAATCAATCCGTTCTTCGACTTTCATTTTTGCCCATTTTCCGTTTCCATGATCAAAAGCTTTGGAAGCAGATTCTAAGGCTTCCATAGATTCTTTAGTGGTCAATACGGGACATTCTCCGATGTAATTATCTAACTGTTCACCGTTTTTTACGTAAATAGGTGAATAAACTTTTTTAAATTCACCTTTCCAAGTTTTTAATTCTCCATTAATCAAATATTCCGATTGAATAAAAGGTTTTTCAATTTTATACATTTCAGGAATCTCCTGATTAGTTGAAAATATTTCATTTAAATTTTTCATATATAATTTTTTTGTTCTGCAAAAATACAGATATTCTTTTACATGAGGGCTTTATACCAGGGCAAACGCATATAACACAAAAAATATCAATACATCATTGAAGTTTATTGTTTTACATACTAACAATAAAATATATTAACAAATAGTTTTTATCTTGTTAACAAAGACGTGTTCTCGGATAATAAGAAAATCATACGTTTTACCGCAAAACGCATAAGTAATTGATTAAATGAAAATAAATAATTTTTTATTTTATAATCCCTGACAAAATTTTCCAAAGAAAATCTTGATCTAACATAGCCTGTACTGTTTTAATTTAATACAAAAATATATTTACACTACTTTAATTCAGATATTTAATCAACATTTTTATTGACAATTTAGAATAATAATCAACAGTCTATTTTGTTAAATAAATAAAAATACACTTTGTATTTTATTACTCAGCAAAAATGGTTGTTTGTAAAAAAAAGTTAATTTAATAAGTGTTTTCTCTGGAGGTATGCTTTTTAGAGATGATTTTTTAGTATTTTTGTAATCTAATTTTTTTTTAAAATGATTACTTATATTAAAGGTCAATTTGCAGAGAAAAATCCGGCTTATGTAGTGGTTGAAACTACCGGTGGTGTTGCTTATTTAGTGCATATCTCTCTGGCTACTTTTTCGGAAATAAAAAACCTCGAAGCGGGTGAACTTCTGACTCATTACGTAGTAAAAGAGGATGGGCAAACTCTTTTTGGTTTTGCTGAAGAGGATGAAAGAACTATTTTTAGGTTTTTGATTTCAGTAAATGGCATCGGACCTAATACTGCGTTGCTATTTCTCTCTTCACTCTCTATCAGTGAAATTAAAAATGCCATCCTTAACGAAAATGTCCGGTTACTTCAGTCGGTAAAAGGGGTAGGAGCAAAAACTGCTCAAAGAGTCATTATTGACTTAAAAGATAAAATAAATAAATTCTCACCCCAAAATATTACAAATAAAATTGAGAGTAATTACAATAATAGTAAATTTGAAGCGTTATCTGCTTTAGTGTCTCTGGGTTTTCAGAAAAATTCAGCCGAAAGTGTTTTGGATAAAATTATCTTAGCAGATGGTATTAACCTCACTTCGGAAGAGTTGATCAAAAAAGCCCTCAAAACATTGTAATAATTTGTTAATTATGATTTTATAACCGTGATTATTAAAAAAACTCTAAAATATTGTCTGCTATTTCTACTGTTATTAGTGCTTTCTCAGGCAAGAGGGTCGGCAATATTTGACATTCCCATTATGCCTCCTGATACAGGTCTCAGAATACCTATTCAACAACCCGACAATAATCCACTCATCCAACCGACTACTTCTCCTTTTTGGTTAAGCTCTCCGGCTAGTTTTGGTAATAATGTAGTTTATGATCCCATCAGCAATACTTATAAATTTCAAAATATGACCGGCAATGTGCCCTTTGGTCCGGGTACCTATATGGATGTAAAAGAGTATATTGACTATGATTTACGTCAGGAGATAGATAAATATTGGAAAGATAAAGGTGCCGGAGGTGGTAGTGGCGTGAATAGAAGAGGGGGAGGACTGATTCCTCAATTGCATGTAGGTAGCGATGTGTTTGAAAGTATTTTTGGTAGTAATACCATAGACATCAGGCTCTCAGGAAATGTAGAATTGATCTTTGGTGTGAACCATACCAGTACTAAGAATTACGCTTTACCAGTAAAACAACGCCGCCATACTAGATTTAATTTTGACCAAAATGTCCAGCTTAATGCGATGGCGAAAATTGGTGATAAAATTGAGTTCAATATGAATTTCAATACGGATGAATTGAGTTTCGATTTTGATAATAAAACTAAACTGAAATATGAAGGTAAAGAAGACGATATTATTCAACTTTTAGAGTTTGGAGATATTACTTTACCTCTCCAGAGTTCTTTAATTACCGGTAGCCAAACACTGTTTGGTTTGAAAGGACAATTTAAGTTCGGCAAACTTACCGTTACAGCAGTTGTTTCTCAGAAAAAATCAGAATCAGAGTCTATTACGGTTTCAGGTGGCGCCCAGAAAAATGAGTTCTATTTTAAAGCAGATGAATATGAAGAAAATAAGCACTATTTTATTGATCAATATTTTAGAGACCACTATAATGAATATCTAAGCAGACTTCCCATGATTAGTTCGCCGATCGTCATTACCAAAATTGAAGTCTGGCGTACTACGATTGGAGCTGCCACAAATGAAAACAGAAATATCGTTGCTTACACCGATTTAGGGGAAGCTAAACCTCAATTATCACTCATTTCTCCCAATCCAAGTGTTCGTTATCCTGACAATTACTCCAACAGTTTATTACAATATGTAGATTCCTCACGAATTAGAGATATTTCTGCCATTAGTAGTTACTTATATAGTATTGGTTTAAATTCGGGTATTGATTACGAGAAAATTGAAAATGCAAGATTGCTCAATCCGAATGAATATACTTTCAATTCTTCATTAGGATTTATCTCCTTGAATACTGCCCTCAGTGCCGATCAAGTGTTGGCAGTGGCTTTCCAATACCAAATTATTGGAGACGACAAAGTGTATCAGGTAGGTGAATTTACTACAGACGTTTCAGCACCTAATACTATTCAGGTAAAATTGTTGAAAAGTACTACGCTGAATACGAAATCCCCACTTTGGAAATTAATGATGAAGAATGTCTATAGTCTTCAAGCGTACCAGATTACAGCCACCGATTTTAGATTAAATGTGCTCTTCACCGGAGACGATGAGGGAGTTGCTAACGGCTTTTTTAATACAGGTGCCGAAAAAGGAATCCCGCTGATTCGTTTAATGGGATTAGACAGACTTAATACTACTTTAGACCCTTATCCTGACGGTGTTTTTGACTTTATTGACAATGCTGCTACGCGAGGAGGAACAGTCAATTCTCAGAATGGTAGAATATTTTTCCCTACTTTAGAGCCTTTTGGTGCCGATTTGAGAGCCGCCCTTTCAGATCCTGTTATTGCCAATAAATATGTGTTTGACTCTCTCTATACCAATACTAAAACAGTAGCCCAACAATACACAGCCAAGAATAAATTTTATCTCGAAGGTAGCTATAAGTCTGCTTCAGGCTCTGAATATCAGTTAAGTGCTATGAATATCGCGGAAGGTTCGGTAAAAGTTACCGCAGGAGGTATTCAACTGCAAGAAAATGTTGATTTTACAGTTAATTATACCGGTGGTCGTGTTACGATTATCAATGAAGGATACCTCAATTCAGGCACTCCTATTACCATTTCTGTAGAAAATCAGTCTTCTTATGGTACACAAGAAAAAAGAATGTTTGGTGCTAATTTAGATTATCGTTTTACCGATAATTTTAATATTGGTGCTACTATCATGAATATGAGAGAACGTCCGATGACTCAAAAAGTGAATATCGGAAATGAACCCATTAATAATACCATTTGGGGTATGAATCTCAACTATAGAACTGCCGTACCTTGGGTTACAAAGTTGGTTGACTTTTTGCCCTTCCATAGTACTACGGTCGCTTCTAATTTCCAAATTGAAGCCGAATTTGCTCATTTTATTCCCGGACACTCACGCGCAGTTGGTAAAGAAGGCAATGCCTATATTGATGATTTTGAAGCCTCTAAATCCTACGTTGACCTTAAATCGGCTCATAGTTGGACTTTAGCTTCGACTCCTCAACGGCAACCATCACTATTCCCTGAGGCAAACATCTTGAGCGAAAATCCCAGAATACAATTGGCTTACGGCTATAATAGAGCACAATTGGCTTGGTTCTACATTGACAACATTTTTTATAATAATAATAGTATTACACCCAACAATATTACAAAAGATGATCAGTCGTATGCTTATGCAAGAGCCGTATATGAAACAGAATTGTTTCCCAATAGACAAAGAGAAAATACTTCTGTAACTTCTTTTATGTCAGTATTAAATCTCAATTTTTATCCTTCCGATCGAGGTGCTTTCAACTATGACGTGGATGGAAGAGAAGGCTTTTCTGCAGGCTTAAATTTTGATGGTACCCTTAGAAACCCCAAAAGTCGTTGGGGTGGTATTATGAGAAAAATGGATAATACCGATTTTGAAGCCGCTAACTATGAATATATAGAGTTTTGGATGATGGATCCTTTCATCGACCAACCTGATCATAAAGGAGGTAAACTCTATTTTAACTTGGGTGATATCTCAGAAGATATTCTTAAAGATGGTAAGAAATTCTTCGAAAATGGTCTTCCTACAACTGATACCGATGAAGGTACAGAATTTACCGTTTGGGGGCGTGTACCCACCAACCAAATGATTGTGCAAGCTTTTGATGCCAGTTCAGAAGCCAGAGCATTCCAAGATGTGGGTTATGATGGTTTACAAGATAGTAGAGAAAGGGAGTTCTTTAGAACTACTTATTTAGATTTAGTACAAAACGTAGTTACAGATGTAACCTCTTACAATAAGATCGAAAATGACCCCTCAGGTGATAATTATCATTTCTTTAGAGGTACTGATTATGATAATGATGATGTAAAAATTTTGCAGCGTTATAAATATTACAACAATTCTGAAGGTAATTCACCCACCGATCAACAAAGTACGGAATCGTATCCTACTTCTGCCGGCAATATTCCTAATATTGAAGATGTTAATAACGACAATACATTAAATGAAGAGGAAAAATATTACCAATATGTGATAGATTTAGCTCCCGACAAAATGGTAGTTGGAAAGAATTATTTGGTGGATTATTACGATGCCGTACCGGAAAAATTACCTAATGGTACATCCCCAACGACAAGATGGTTCCAATTTAGAATTCCTATCAAAAATCCGGATCAAGTGATTGGAGGCATTACTGGATTTAATTCTATCCGTTTTATGAGGCTCTTTATGCGTGATTTTGAAGAACCGATATACTGCCGTTTTGCTACTTTTGAATTGGTTAGAACCGACTGGAGAACCTATAATAACTCTCTTTGGGAAAATGGTCCTTATATTCCGGGAGATGAAAATACAAACATCAATATCGCTTCTGTGGGTTATGAGGAAAATGCCGATAGAATACCTATTCCTTATATGCTCCCTCCTGGTATTGATAGAGAGACTATTAATGGAATGACAACCTATCAGGTGGACGAAAAAGCACTAAGTATAAAAGTTACTGACCTTAATGATGGCGACTCAAGAGCAATCTATAAAAGTACCTCTTATGACTTACGCCGCTATAAACATTTGAAAATGTTTATCCATGCTGAAGGGGTTAACGCTTCTGATGATATAAAGAAAAATGACGTTAGTGTTTTTGTTCGTTTGGGATTGGATTTTACGGAAAATTATTATGAATATGAAATCCCTGTAGATATTACACCATGGAATTGCGGAAAAGATACTACAGCGATCTGGCCTGTAGCCAATAGAATGGATATCGTCTTAGATTCACTTGTACAAGTAAAACAACATCGTAATGTGGCAGTTAGGAATGGTAACCATCCCAGCAATTTAGACCCTTATACCGAATATATGGGTGATAATAAAGTTACGGTGGTAGGAATGCCCAATATTGCAGATGTTACGACCATCATGATCGGTATTCGCAACCCTAAAAAACGCTCACAAAATGATGGCGATGACATGCTCTCTAAGTCTGTGGAAATTTGGGTTAATGAACTTCGATTGACCGATTTTGACGAAAAATCAGGTTTTGCCGCCTTAGCAAGAACACGCCTTAATTTGGCAGATATTGGTGATATTACCCTTGCAGGTAGTTATATGTCGCCTAATTTTGGGTCTATTGAACAAACGATTATACAACGTTCGCAAGAGTCAACCTATAACTTCGACTTTGCTACTAATATTGACGGCGGAAAACTGCTATTCCCTGAAAAATGGAATATTAAGATCCCTGTTCATTATGATTATTCTTATAATCAAATTGTTCCGGAATATAATCCGCTCAACCCTGACGTGAAAATGAAAGATGATCTTAAGCTCTACGATAATAAAGAGCAAAGAGATTCATTGAAAAGAATGACGACTACCATCGTTCAACGTCAAAATGTGAACTTGATGAATATCCGCAAAGAACGCAGTATGGATAAAGTCTCTAAAATGAGACCTTGGGATGTGGAAAATTTAGATTTTTCATATTCTTATGCTGAAATGAAAAGTAGTAGTGTGGATGTAGAGTTTGATAATCAATTGCGCCATGAAGGGCAAATAGGTTATACTTTTAATTATAACCCTAAAAACTTCAGACCTTTTGCTTCTGTTAAGGGATTGAAATCTAAATGGTTGCAAATTATTAAAGATTTTAACTTCTACTTGATGCCGCGCAACTTTACCTTTAGAACTATCGTTTCTCGTGAGTTTAAAGAATTTAAGTTCCGCCCTAAAAGTAAAGGAAATATCATCATTGACACTAACTACATCAAGAGTTTCGACTGGTCAAGGAATTATGCACTACAATGGGATCTTACGCAAAATTTGAAATTGAATTACCGTGCTAATGCCTTCGCAAGACTTACCGAACCGCAAGGGTTGATAGATACGCGTGATAAACGAGATTCAATTTGGTCTTCTTTTGGAAAAGGTGGACGGATGAACCAATATACCCAAGATGTTGACATTTCATACATGATACCCATTCAGAAAATCCCTATTTTTAATTGGATTACGGCTAATGCTCGTTATGCCGGCAATTATTCTTATACCGCTTCGGCACTCTCTTTAGTGGAATTGGGAAATACCATTCAAAACTCTTATGTAGCTAATGGCAATGTGAGCGTTAATATGGTAACTCTTTATAATAATATTCCTTACCTTAAAAAAGTGAATCAAGGAAATTTTGGCAAAAATTATACTAAAAAAGGGGAGGCTAAAAAGAAAGAAGCTGATAAAAAGAAGAAAGAAGAGGAGTTGAAGAAGAAAAAAGAGCAACAAGAAGAGGGTGTTACCCCTGAAGAAGAACAAGGAGATGACAACAAAAATAAGAAGAAAAAAGATGAGAAAAATAGGGTTAATGTGGGTAAATATATCTTAGATGGCTCTTTACGCTTCTTAATGATGGTCAGGAATGTGTCGGGGACAATTTCTTATGGGGAAGGTTCTGTCCTCCCCGGATATATGGGAGACGCTAATATTCTGGGATTGAGTTATGCACAACACGGTTCGCCAGGATTCTTGTATGTATTTGGTGGTCAGACAAATATAAGACAAATGGCAGCGCAAAGTGAATGGCTTACTAAAGATTCAATGATGAATACGGCTTTCCAGTCTAATATGAACAATCAGATTAATTTTAGAGCTTCTATAGAACCATTTAAAGAGGTGAGAATTGACGTTTCTGCCAATAGAATGATCAGCCAAAGTTATCAATCCTACTTTAGAGTTGACCCTCAACACCCTGACAACTATAGAAATTTCTCGGAACAAATAAATGGTAATTTTAGTATCACATGGTGCGCTTTAGGGACTTTCTTTTCCAATGAAGATGACCTTTTTGAACAGTTTAGATCTGTTCGTAAAACGATTGCGGATAGAATTAATGCTCAACGCGATCAAAATGGAATAGACCCCGAAACAGGTTACCCAATAGGTTATAGTGGTACACAACAAGAGGTACTAACCAACGCTTTTTTAGCTACTTATGGTGGAAAAAATATTGATAAACTTGATTACGGTTCCTCATTCCTGAAAATCCCTTTGCCTAACTGGAGATTGAATTATACAGGATTAACTAAAATTAATGCCGTTAAAAAGGTTTTCCAAAGTATCTCTATTCTTCATAATTATCAATCTACATA
>JAITTF010000316.1 GCA_031287215.1 Bacteroidales bacterium | reverse complement strand
TGGTTTCTACGAAAGAAGAGGTTGCTTGGAAGAAAAATATAACGCTTACTAAAAATCAATTAGCTATCTTAAAAAGTTTAGATTGTGGTGTATAAAATAGAGGGGAAAGTTAGGTATTTATTGCTATTAAAATTATCCATTTTGTTTTACGTAAACTATCATGCATCCTAATTAACAAATACCACGTTAGTGAAATTGCAACGCTATATGAAAGTGCAAAATGACCCCAAATTCTCATTATTTGAGGTTGAATAGTCATAATTGCAAAAGATGCCAATACTGCAAACCGTTCTTTGTTAATTTTTTTTAAAAAAAATGACATAAATTCAAGTAATAAAGCAACTCTATTTCACACGTTGTTTTGCCTCTGTAACCGGGATTTTGGTTTCCCCTTCAAAGGCAATGACAAAAGCGTCAGGGAAACTCTTTTTTACCGATTGTATGGCAGGAGTCATTTTGTCATATTGGGAAAAATTGCCGGAGGTATATTTCCAAAATCCATTTTCAAAATATTTTCTTACATCAGGGGCGTTAGCAAATCTAACATCTTTGACATCATAGTCTATCACCGATACAAAAAACTGTATCCTAAAAACAATCTCATTGGATGAAGTGATAGCAGCGGCCGGAGTCTCTGTTTTAGGCTGTGTAAGCATAGTAGTCTTAGCAGATTGTATAGGGGTAGGCTGTGCCGGTTTTGTGGTTGTAAAAGTGTTTTGGGAAGAGGAATATGAGACGGTTTGACTGCCATTGGGGGCAACATCTACATTCACTTCTATTTTTGAATTATTGGAAGTAGCCGGTTTCGGAGTGGGTTCAAGACCTGACCTATTGAAAGTAGAAACGGTTGTAGGGTTTGATTTTTCAGATGTTTTTTCAGACACTTTTTCTAATGGAGCATCTTCATCAATGACTTTATTGACATGCAATTTAGGGGTATTGGTATGCTCAATTTGATTTTTATACTCCACAAATGAGTTGTAAAGGGAGGCAGCAATTAGGTTTTGATTCCCGGAATTGAGCAGAAAGTTCTCCTCTTTTGCATTGGTTAAAAAACCTAATTCTACTAAAATGCTGGGCATCGCCACTTTGTATAATACCCAAAAACCGGCTTGTTTGACCTCTCTGTCTGAAAGTTGTGTATCATTGACCAGATTTTTCTGTACTTTATCTGCTAAAAGTGCTGAATTTCTTAAAAAAGCAGAAGAATAGAGTGAAAAAATAATGTCTGCTTCAGGGGAATTGGGATTAAAACCCTCATAATTATTCTCGATATTTTTTTCCAATAACATCGCAGAGTTTTCCTTTTTGGCTACCGAAGAATTAGCTCCTGTTTTATCTACACCCATGATAAAAGTCTCTATACCATGTGAATTGCGATTCTCTGCCGCATTGCAGTGAATAGAAATAAATAAATTAGCATGCTGATTGTTGGCAATTTGTGCTCTTTTGTATAGCTCAACAAAAACATCTGTTTTGCGGGTGTAAATGACTTGTACATTTTTGCAATTATCGGTGATTAATTTCCCTAATTGAAGGGCTACCGAAAGGGTAACGTCCTTTTCTTTGCTCACTTTTCCCAGACAACCGGAGTCTTTTCCACCATGACCGGCATCAATCACTACTTTGGTGATTTGTTCACTTTTTTGACAAAAACTATTCGCGTTAACAAAAGTTAATAACAAACACAATAAAAGTAATTTTTTTTTGTTCATAACTATGAAAAAATATGTATTTTTGAAACTTTAATTTTAAACAACAAAAATAACTAATTAATTAACACAACGAACAACTTGGGAAAATATTTTAGACTGTTTCATTTGATGGATTTGAAAACGGTGCTGGTTATGTTTATAATCAGTAGTTTGCCATTTTTAAACCAGGCTCAAAATGATACAATAAAGCGTATTTCTCCTAATGCTATTGAGCAAATTGTTACCTATAAATCAGTAGATTCAATCGTGATTGATGTCAAAATGCGCAAAGCATATTTGTTTAAAACTGCGGAAGTTTTATACGAAGATGTCGAATTGTATGCAGATTATATTGAAATTGATTTTAAAAACAACGAACTTTTTGCCAGCGGAATAGCAGATTCTTCAGGAAACATTCACGGTAGTCCCAAATTATCACAAGACGGCAGTGATTTCTGGGCGCAAGAGATAAAATACAATTTTACTACTAAAAAAGGCAAAATTACCTCCGTAATTACTACTGAAGGAGAAGGATTTGTACACGGAAAGTATGTCAAGAAATTTGATGATTATAGTTTTATTAAAGATGGACTATACACGACCTGTGAATTAGATGATCCACATTTTGAAATCGCATTTACTAAAGCAAAATTTGTTAACGGCAAAAAAATCATTACCGGTCCTGCCTATCTTAGTTTTGCCGGTATTCCTACGTTTTTGGCAATCCCTTTTGGCTATTTCCCCAACGAAAAAGGCAGGAGTTCGGGATTAGTGATGCCCACTTTTGGGGAGGCTGCCAATAGAGGGTTCTATTTTGAAAATTTGGGTTACTACTTTGGCATCAGCGATAATTTTGATTTACTTTTAGCCGGAGATATATACACAAGAGGCAGTTGGGCAGTAAAAGCACTTTCAAATTATGTCTTTAGGTACAAATGTTCAGGGTTTGTGGATGTGAGTTATGCTCAAAATTTTATGGGAGAAAGATATACCCCTTCCTATAGCAAAGCCAATGACTTTAAAATAAAATGGGAACACAATCAAGACCCTAAATCGCATCCTGTTACTCGTTTCTCGGCACATGTGGACATCGTTTCTCGTACTTTCAATAAGTATAACCCCAGCACGATCAACGATTACCTCTCCAATCAATATACCTCCAAAATCAACTTCTCTACGAATATCAAAAATATTTTTTTCTTCGATGCCTCCATGTCGTACAGTCAGAGCACTCAAACCGGAATGGTCGATTTTGCACTCCCAGATATGAATTTATCGGTTAATCAATTTTATCCATTCCGAAAGAAAAATAAAGTCGGAAAATTAAAGTGGTACGATAATATCTCTTTGAAATGGAACTCCCAATTCACCAATAGCATCTCTACCTACGACTCTTTATTGGTAAAACGCCAAACGTGGGAAGAGATGAAAGTGGGCATGAGACATGTCATTCCCTTGACTATTCCTGTAAAAATTGCTAAATTAATCAATTGGAATACGAACATCACTTTTACAGAAAAATGGTATTTGCAATCTATTACTAAAGGGTTTGATACGCTTCTTGACGTGCATGGGAATAGATACAGCATGCTTACAGACACGTTTCACAGAAGATTTAATGCACTCCACGAGTTATCTATGCAGACTGCATTGACCACCAAAATCTACCTGATGACCCAGTTTAAAAAAGGCAATCTGTTGGCCATTAGACATGTCATTACCCCGAATCTTAATTTTCTCTACAATCCTGATTTAATGGGTGATAGAATGAATGGCACCTACTTCAATACCATTACCGGTCAAGAGGTTCCGTACTCCTATTATGAAAAGTCTAATTTTGGTTCTGTAAATACCAACACGCAAGCCAATTTAAGATTATCAATCAGCAATAATATCGAGATGAAAGTAAAATCCAAAAGAGATACGATTACCGGCACTCGAAAATTAGTATTGGTAGAAGACTTAACCCTTTCGATGTTTTATAACTTTGCTGCCGATTCTTTACGATTATCGCCCCTTACTATTTCGGGACGAACTACCTTGTTTAAACAGTTATACCTTACTTTTAACATCGGTTTTGACCCTTATTGTCTAACAGACAGTGGGAAGCGCATCAATAAATATGAGGTCAAAGAGAATAAAAAACTGTTCCGGTTCAGCTCTTCTAATATTAGTGTCGGTTTAAACTGGCGTCTTGATGCCTCTACTTTTGGAAGAAAGAAAAAAGAGGACGAAAAGAAAGAGTCTGCCACCAATAATCAAACTATTTTCACCGAAAACAGTCTGGGGATGCCCAATACGCGCCCCGATTTTAACAATCCTTGGAGTGTAACCCTCAATTACACATTTGCTTACAATGTGCAGGAAAATCCTTATTTTAAAATCAATTATGACAAGCAATATATTAACACTATAGTTCAGACTTTAAATATTGCCGGAGACTTTAGTATTACCAGAAAATGGAAAGTAGGTTTTACCACCGGTTTTGACTTTACCAATAAGTCTCTATCGTACACCTCTATAGACATTTACAGAGATTTACACTGTTGGGAAATGCGTTTCAACTGGATCCCTTTTGGGGGTAGAAAAGGGTGGAGTTTTACGATCAATGTCAAAGCCTCCGTTCTTCAAGACATGAAATTCAATATGAAACGAGATTTTAGGAATAATCTATAATCTATTCATTTACTTCCCTAACATATTACTAATGTCTGATAACGGTAATATCTGATACTCCTGAGGACATTTCTATATTGATGATGCCTTTTTTTACCGTATTTTCCGATTTACTAACATAGACTCCTTTTTCTTCTTTAGTAAATCCTTCAAAATTTTTGCTGGTCAGTGCCGATTCATTTTCGATACGACAATCCATAGACTTGGGAATCGTAATTTTAATAGAAGAGACTCCCGTTTCAATTTTTAAAGATACTTCAGGATACAATTCTCCAATCGTAAGGTCTATAACAGAAGCACTGGCTTCTATGGTTAGTTCTTGAATTTTGAAATTAGAGAGATCAATATCATTGTCGGTAGCACCCAATTTAATGTCTATTTTCCACACCGGTTCCGGATTTATAAATACCGTATAATTGGCTGCAATATTGCCGTTTTTAGGCTTTATTTTTACAGAAATATCACTTTTATTATCTATCGTTGATGTAGAGATGTTAATATTTCCTTTTTCTTTGGCGGTTCCTGCGATATCGACCAACTTATCATGTCCTTCAGCAAATAAGATACTGGCAGCACCGGCATCTAATTGAAGATGAGCATAACTACTGTCGTTGTTGAAAGCAACTGAGGAATGTATGGTCTCTGTTTCATCCTCATCACAATAGATTTTAACCTCTTTATTCTGATGATGACGGAAATGAGGTCGTCCGTCTTGATGAATCAGTAAGAACAAAAAGCAGACGATCGTTACGATGTCAATACAAATTTTATAGGTATCTTTGATGGGCAAAAAGCCAATTCCGGTCCAAATCAGGATAAAAGGCCATAAGTACAATACATCTCTAAAAGAAATATGAAGTGGAATAGTTTTATTCAGAATCCATAGGATTCCCATGGCGATGAATAATATACCCCAGAATAGGTATTTTCTCATTTTTGTTTGTTCGTAGGTTTTATTCATGACTTTTTTTGTTTTTTAGGTACGGTTAAAATAATAATGATGCCAATTAGAATAAGAACGATAGGGAAAATGTATTCCCAATAATTAAAGCTACAGAATTTAGATAGAATTACATATAATCCTAAGAGAATGAAAATCAGTCCAATGATAGAAGATGACCAAACAACTTTTTGTTTTTTCTCATCTAAAGTAGTATCCTCAAAATCTATTTCCGGTATTTCATCGGTTGTTTCTCCGTCTGTAGGATTGTCATCTACTTTTTTTTTATCATTCATGTAATAATCATACGGTTCGGTAGGAACAACAATTAGTAGGATGAGGTAGAGCAAGACGCCTCCTCCGCCACAGAGTGCTAAAACGACAAACAAAATACGGATGAGTAGGGGATCCACAACAAAATATTCTGCGATACCTCCTGCTACACCGGAAAAAACTCGGTTTTTACTGCTTTTAAATAATCTTTTGTAATTTGCCATAATAATAATGTATTAGTAATAATTAATTGATTTGTAATCTCTCTTTAAAAGGCTCAAATGTCATAAAATCAGCATGATGAACAATATAGGCTTCCACACTTCTTTTCACTAAATTGCCTTCTCCGGCATGAGTAGCAATGATATGACAAACCTCCTCAGGCACTCCGCATTGCTCTGCCAATGAAACTCCTGAAAAGGGGTGCCGCAAATATTTGCCATAATTACTCTGCACCACTTTTCCACTGTCGTTTTTCTTATATTCCAATAATTTACCGACATCGCATAAAATAGCACCAGCAATCAATACATCCATATTGACCGGTAATTCGCCATGAAACATCCCGTTGATCTTCTCGCCCGAGGATCTCGCAATATGCACGACACAACGTTTATGGTCCATAAAACTTACTTTTAGCCCCTCCCCACACAACAGCGTAAATGGCATTACTGCCAGATCTTGAACTGTTAACACACTCTTTTCCAGAGCTAATTCCCAAGTTTTTGCCGTCTTCTCTCTTAGATCCGTATCATTAATCCACATTAACTCTTGCCATAATTCTAAAACCAATTGATTCACAAAGCCTTACTATTTTATTATATTATTTTACCAAACCCGCAAATATACGCAAAAAATATTAATTTGTTATTATTTTTTCAG
>JAITTF010000297.1 GCA_031287215.1 Bacteroidales bacterium | reverse complement strand
AGCGTTCTACCTCGACCGTAAAGTCAACGTGCCCAGGAGTATCTATAATATTAATTTTGTAATCTGCACCTCTACAATTCCAAGAGACCGTAGTAACGGCACTGGTAATCGTAATCCCTCTTTCCTGTTCTTGCACCATCCAATCCATCGTAGCGGTACCTTCATCTACTTCTCCAATTTTATAACTTTTGCCTGTATAAAAGAGAATACGCTCGGTCGTAGTGGTCTTGCCGGCATCAATATGAGCCATAATACCAATATTCCTGACTTTCAGTAACTCTTCTGACATAATTATTTTTTATAGGAGTAATAAAGAATTTTGTAATTCGATATTAGAATCTGAAGTGTGAGAATGCCTTATTAGCTTCAGCCATTCTGTGTGTATCTTCTTTACGTTTGAATGCAGCGCCTTCTTCTTTGTAAGCAGCCATGATTTCAGCAGCTAATTTGCTTGCCATCGTTTTTTCGTGACGTTTACGAGCAAAAAGGATCAGGTTTTTCATTCCTACAGACTGTTTTCTTTCGGGACGTAATTCGGTAGGAATCTGGAAGGTTGCTCCACCAATTCTTCTACTTTTTACCTCTAATGCAGGGGTGACGTTGGCTAATGCTTGTTTCCATACTTCTAATGGATCCTGATCTGCCAATTTTTCTTTAACGATATCTAAACAATCGTAGAAAATTTCGAAAGCGGTTTGTTTTTTTCCTTCTAACATGACGTTGTTAACGAATTTGGTAACCATGACGTCATTAAATTTAGGGTCGGGAAGGATGACCCGTTTTTTAGGTTTGGATTTTCTCATAATATTGTAACTTCAATAATTAACTATTTACTCTCGAAGACTTCCATTTTGAAGTTCGAGTAACACATAATTTTCTTAACAAAAATTATTTGTCAGTTTTTTTCTTTGGACGTTTTGCGCCATATTTTGAACGAGCTTGTAAGCGTCCGGTAACACCTGCAGAGTCTAATGCACCTCTAACGATGTGATAACGTACACCCGGAAGGTCTTTTACACGACCACCTCTAACCAATACAATTGAGTGCTCCTGTAGATTATGTCCTTCACCCGGAATATAAGCATTAACCTCCTTCATGTTGGTCAAACGAACCCTTGCTACTTTACGCATAGCGGAATTAGGTTTTTTAGGAGTTGTAGTATAAACTCTTAAACAAACACCGCGTCTTTGTGGACATGAATCTAAAGCCTTCGACTTGCTTTGAGATGTCATCTTTTTTCTACCTTTTCTTACTAACTGTTGTATTGTTGGCATACTATAAATATTTTATTCTATTAATTTTCAACATAAAATCATCCCAGTTTTTGGGACTGCAAAAATACAATTTTTTTTTATTCAACACTACGTTGTTATCTATTTTTTATTATTTTATTCTATTTTATTCTATTTCAGATAATTAAATATAATTATGTCGAAATATTTTGTCCTGTTTTCTTTTTATTTACAGCTGTAAAATCAATAATATGATTCCAAAGTTGCCTAAAAGCAAACAAACTTGGTTACTCTATTTTTGCACTGCTACGCAAAATAATGAGGGCATTAGATGTCCGCATTTTTCTTATTTCACAGAGTTACACAGAGTAATGACATTGGCTACAGACGCCACTTTTAATAAAACATCAAAAAAAAGCAGACCTGTTTTAAAATGATCTGCTTTTCCTTTACCGTTTAGGGGTGTTTTTTTAAGTGAAGATGGTTAAGAATTCTCCGTGTTATTTTAGAAAAATCTATCTCTTTGACCCTCTTCTATAACTTCTAACTCTTTTTCTATCTTGTTTTTATGCGCCGATTGTGGCACATCTTGCAGCATAGACTGTATGAGTTTTAAACCCTTTTTGCGAGTCTCCTCTGAGGCATAATCATACAAATACTCTTTGAAAGAGAACATCGCATTAGGAAGACAATACTGCTTGATTAAACCCGGTTTAGCCAAATCCATAAAATCGTGTCCTACTCTGCCCTTTCTATAACATCCTGTGCAAAATGAAGGGATAAAGCCGGCATCTATCATGCTGCCAATAACCTCTTCTAACGAACGGTGATCGCCAAGCGAGAACTGACTGCCCGACAGTTCGGCATCATCGCTATACGCACCCGGATTGGTACGTGAACCGGCTGAAATCTGACTGATCCCAAAATTGAATAACTCGGTTCTCATCTCATCATTCTCTCTGGTACTCAATATGATGCCGGTATAAGGAAGTGCTAAACGAATAATGGCAATAATTTTCTTAAAATCCTCATCCGACACTTTATGTGGAATATGCTCAGGAAGAGGTGCTCCCTCAGCAGGTTCTATACGTGGAAAACTTACCGTATGAGGTCCACAACCATAAGCCCGCTCTAAGTGATTGGCATGCTCCATCAACGCTAAGATCTCATAACGATAATCGGCAAGTCCAAACAAAACTCCCAGACCTACATCATCAATGCCGCCTTCCATTGCCCTATCCATCACTAACAAACGATTCTCAAAATCAGATTTCGGTGAATTAGTACCATGATATTCTTGATATAAAATTGGATCATAAGTTTCTTGAAAACAGACGTATGTACCTATATGCTCTTGTTTTAATCTCTTAAAATCTTCTACCGACATCGGTGCCAATTCCACATTAATACGTCTTACCTCGCCTTTGCCCTCTTTGACGGAATAGACTCGCTTGATGGCATCACAGATGTAATTAATGTCATTTCGCGGACTTTCACCACAAATCAATAAAAGTCGTTTATGACCATCACGCAATAAGATACGGGCTTCATTTTCAATCTCATCCATGCTAAGCACCTTACGTACAATCTGCTTATTATCTCTTCTAAAGGCACAATAAACACAATTGTTGACACATACATTGCCGGTATAGACAGGGGCAAAAAGCACCAATCTTTTGCCATAAATCTCCTCTTTTACCTGATGAGCCACATCCATTATGGCACGAATATCGTTTTTGTCTTCTGTTCTCAGCAGTACGGCTACATCCTCCAATGAAAGTCCTTTCATTTTAGAGGCTTTTTTTAGAATAACCTGTAATTCATCTTTGGTAGGAGTTTCTCCTTCAATCAGAGCGTACAGTTTATCTCTGTCGATGAAATTTTGATTTCTTTCGTTAATGTTCATAATTTATAATGTTTTAATTATTTTAAATTCTATTGTTTTGTAATAATGGTTTTTACCTCTACACCTTCCAGTCGTCCTAATTTGCCGGTCAGTGTATTAATCGTATTCATCTCCGATTCTACAATAAGCGAAATAAAAGAGATGTTGCGGTGATTCATCGGGATTCCTTGACGTGCAATGACTATGTCAGAATGTAATGAGATCAAATCATTCACATCGGGAATACTGTTTTTTTCTGTAATAACAATGGCTACTGAGCCTAAACGCTTCTCCATCAGCAATTTCTTTTGGATTAGTAAAATATTTTTTATGACTTCGAGGGAGAAAAATATCAGCCTCTTAGAGAATGCAAAGATACATATTTTTTTTGATTTCTTTAAGAAAAAAAAAAAAATAAATTCTTTTAGT
>JAITTF010000296.1 GCA_031287215.1 Bacteroidales bacterium | reverse complement strand
ACATTGGCTGTGATTTTTTTCTGTTTCCTGTTCATAATAATCTTTTTAATTGTCTGAACCACGATTTCATTAAGATTTTCAAGATTACCAAGAAAATAATCTTGTATAATCTTCTTAATCTTGTAAAAATCAAGGTTCAGACAATGTTCCTGAAATGTATTTGAGTTTATAATACGCACTTGATACACATAGCGTTGCAAATGACACTATGTGTAAATATAATCTTTATGTAAAATTGATTGAGGTAAGGGCAAAAAAATTACACCTTTACGATATGGCGGTATTGCCAAAAGAAGGAATCAAATTCTTGGTGCGAAAGGGTGAACATCACCCCACGGAAAAACCATTGGAGCGGAAAAATTTGCTACAAAACTGAAAATAAATGTATTATGTTCTGATACTTTCATAAATTGCCCCATTTTTTGGGTGTGCAAAGGTACAAAAAAAATCGGATTAGAGCGAAAAATAACGATAAAAAAATTTGAAAGGTTTTTATATTGGTATTTTTGGTGATTTTTCAACGTCATCAACACCGACAATGTCAAACGTTTTCTTCTTTTGCGACACGTCGAACACAATCCAGCGAAGTGTTGGAAAATGCAGAAACTGTTTCCCAAACATCTTTCGGAACGTCTGTACGGGCTGTTTTGACTTCAAAATCGTCCCATTCTATATCTTGCAAATGTTCCAACAATTTCTGTTTGGTCATTGACTTGTTGTTTTCTGTGTTTTGAGGTAAGGGCATAAAAGCTAATTACAATGAAGCAACACTATTTAACCTCTTAATAATCTCAACAACATTACTGTAAATTTTATTTGAATAGTCATTCAAATCCGCTTGTATATCATCTCTAAACATTTTTTCGTCACCAATATCTTCTAATAGTTTCTTGATTTCTTCCATTGTTACTTTATTATCCCCATTTGACGGATAATATTTTTCAAAATTACTAATTACCTCCTTCCAAATTTCTTTTGTTTTATAGCCTGTTGCGCCAATTGGTATGGGTTTTATTCCCTTTTCAACAGCAATATTAAATTCATCACCCATCCCATTGGAATTTTTTATAGATTTGGTATCTTCGTCTTGTTTGTTTCCGTATACAAAAACAGCAATGCCTGCCTCTTGTAGCATTTCATCACGATATTTTGTGTTTCGCTGTTTCTTTATAGCTTTTTTATCTTCTTCGCTAATTTCCTCTCTTATAAATTCCATAGGAAAAGGCCTCATTTTAATATATTCATCAAGGTGCTGATAATTTGTAGAGAACATATAATCAAGAGTTCCATCTATAACAATATCTCCAACTCTCTTCCCTTTTCCTGTAATAATCTTACATTTATTGGATAAAATCTTTTTAGTTAGATTATGAACAAATAATTTATGCTTATCTTCATTTTTATTGTCTTCCTCAAAACATTCTACTGCACCTGAAATAAAGATATTTGAACGTTTGTGGAATTTTTCCAGCAACTTCAATATTGTTGTAATTTCTTCATATTCGTCAATTACAATCGCTCTAATTCCATATCGCTGCAAATCTATTATCTTCAATTCTTGTTTTTTTGCTTTCTCGCAATCTGTTTCTTTTTTTACAAAGAAATAATGTGTTCTTTGGGCATTTGCATCCTCTCCAAGTAGGTTTTTAATACGAGAAAGCGTATAGATTAAATTAGGGTCGTCAAAACTAAAACCTACAAATAAGAAGGTTTTTGATAGTAATTCCGATTGAAGCACTATTGAATAAGTGCCTCTTTTCATTCCATAGGTTTCATAATCTTCTTTTGCTATTATGGCTTCATTGGGTTGCCCTATGTCTCCGTGCATTTTATAAACAACAGTATCTCTTTTCGGTAAAGTTGTTAAGATATTCTGCAAAGTTTTCTTTTCGTCAGGTGTCTTACCTGCTTCTTTGATAGCTGTTTCTATCAAATTATCGTAGTTAGTTGTCCAATAAGAAGATATTGGCAATCTTGCCAATATGCGGTGATTTTCCGCCAATTCGGCATCTTTCACGAATTGGTCAATAATAGTTTGATTGATAATACTTCTATTACCAAGTCTTTCATTGATATGATATTGTGCAATAGCAATCAGGTCGGTCTCTTTATCAACGTCTAACCCTAAATTTGCAGCAATATCACGCATTAAATCTTTCCAATCTACAAAACCTGAGGCTTTGGAAAGTCCTGCACCCGCAAATATGGCAGCATTATTATTTTTTAATGCTTGTCCATAAATTCTTATAAATTCTTTTATTTCCGGTTTCATTGTATTTATATTTTATAATATGAAATTCGTTGTTATTTTCTTGGTATTAACGGATACCAGACCTTATTATTATATTTTCCGTCACACCATAAAGCAGTATATGTCATGGTGGGAATGCTATTAGTAAAGACAACTAAATTTTCTCTATTTCTATACCCCAATGCGTTATCTTCTGGTTTTTGCTTGTGTTTTGTTACAATATTTTTCTTTTTAACTAATGCTGTTCCTACTTCTCTTAGCACATTAAGCATTTTCTGCGTTTCGTCTCTCTTCGTTACATTTTTATCAAAGTTATTTTTTATGTCGCCAAATATAGAATTCTCAGAATATCCACCATATCCGCTTGATAATATTCTATCATTATCTCTTAATGTATGAATTATCGTAATATTAAAATTGCTTTGGTTTAAGTCACAGTAGGTCTTCAAATAATTTGTTAATTCATTTTTGGAAGTTTCATGTCCCACAATAAAAACAAATTCTAATTTCTTTTTCTTCAATTCTTCTGAGAATTCCACTTCAATACCTTCTTGAACATCGCCTTTTTTGTTTTGTAAATCCATCCACAACTCCTTTTGTTTTTTTTCGTCAGCAATCTTTGTTTTGTCGTATCCTAAATATTTCATCATTATGTTAAGACATTGTATTCCTGTGTTGATATTATCATCAACGAAAAGAATATACTCAAGATTTTTAATTATTTTGTCATTAACATTAAATGAAGTAATATTATTTTCTTCGAGAGTGTCCTTAAGATTTTTAAGAATATGGCTGGAGCTATTCATAAAATCACCGAGCGGAAAAACTCCAATTTTTTTATCTTTCCCAATATCGTTTTCTCTAATTGTTTTTATCGCATTTGGTAATTCATCTTCGGGGGAAAGCACTTTAATATTGCTGATTAAATGTAAGATTGGCAGTTGTATTGTAGTATCAAATTGTTTAAGAAACCTTTCAACATCCAACTTGGAAATATTTCGATTTTTTCTACATTCAATGCGTCCTAAAAGTTTAACAACAGAATCAATTTTTTCGATAGCAAATGAGGTCGTTAATGAATCATCTAAAGGGATTAAATCTTCATAACTATCGTAGTATCCGATTTTACTTAATTCCTGTTTTATCTTTTCTGCATTTTTATGTACTCTCCCTGACACAGCCTGTGTTTGGTCAAAAACAAAATTACTTAAACCACTATCTTTTTCTTTGTATTTATACAACACTTTTTCTGCTGCTAAATAAATTAAAGGACAATATTTATAATTTACATAAACGTAGGCTAATATTCTGTGTAATTGATAATAAGTGTGTATTTTATCAACAGGAATCGTCCAATTAATAGTATTAAATCCAGCATCTTTAAAATACAAAGTTTGTGGGTTCAATTTAACTCGTTCCCAGTTAGGAATATCAAAGACTAATGTTTCTGTAATGATTGTTCTATCATTATCATCGTTTATTATAAAATCCTCAAAATCTAACTTTTTTTCTAATATGTACTTTGATATATTTTCCGCTTCTTTTAGAATTTCTTTTTTTAATGATTCAACAGTTTTTGTATTTCCCATTAAAGCTTTCCATAAAGCAATTGAATGAATTTTATCTAATTCATTTTTGGATAATAATTCTCCTTTTTCGTTTTTTACAGCACTATCTGTTTTTGAGTTTGCAGGACCAAAACCAAATGCCCTATCTGGAATTTTCCTCTCTATTATATCAGAAAATTTGACATTCTCTTGAATTGTTTTTGGTCTTGGAAATAATTCTCCTTCAACAATTTCTTCTTTTTCTATTGTAAATGGTAATTTTTCTTCAATAATTGATTCCGGAAGATATAACCATTTGTGTGCCTGTTGATACTCAGGAGCATAAGTGACAAATTCTGTTAGTTTCTTCTTCAAAAATGACTCTGCCGCTCGTACTTTTTTGTGTAAATATATTTTCTCATATAAAGATAATCTTGCCATACAAAATTCTTCATAAGAATACTATCCTCCCTTTTCTATTCCCAAAACGATAAATTCTTCTGATACGTTTTGTTCATTTTGTTTTGGGTGTATATGTTTTGTGTATTTCTTTAATGATTCGGGGAGTTTATCCCGTGATATGCTAAAGATATTAATTTTATTGAATATTCTTTGCAAATCCATTTCTATTTTTATTCCAGAAAAATGTTCTTCTCGGCTCATATAGTCAAGTTTATCAACATCAAGACCACTACTCATTAATTGAGCCAAAAATATTGTTTCCGGTTTATTTTCAATCGGCAGTCCCGCAATAAATCTTGCACTATGCTCCAATACTTTTCCTAATTCTTCTACATTTTTTATTTTTTCGCTGTCTTTGCATGTGTATAGTGCGATATTATTTGAAAATAATATTTCCGCAACTTGACTTGTTCCTAATAATGTGATAGAAAATATTTCAAAAAGGCTCAGTTTGTTGTTTTCTTTTGCAAACTTTTCGTTGTAAATATTTATTATGGTTTCTACTGAAGGATATTCTATAATTTCATCTTGTCCTGTTTTTTCATTTTTGTATTTATATTTACCGCCTTTGAGTTCATTCATCGCAAACTCCGTTAAATGACTAAACATACAGTGCCCTACATCATGAAATAATGCGGCAAGTCGGATTTGGGTCTCATATTTATCTAAAACTTCAATATTTTTAATGTTTTCATCTTCGTTTTCTTGTGGCTTATGACGTTCTCTAAGCCGTGTTAATACTTGATTTAAACGACCTAATGTGCCAATCGTATGTTCAAAACGACTATAATTTAACGAGGGATAAACAAGATTTGCTAATCCTAACTGAGTAATTTTTCTCAATCGTTGAAATAGTAAAGTATCCAACATAGCCATTTCCCACGAATAAATTTTTACATAGCCGACAACAGGGTCTAATATCTCCTTTGAATGCTTATATTGTTTTGGATTGGATAAATTGATATATTTTGATACAAAATCAACAATTCCATCATAAAAGGGATTTAACCTTTCATCTTGTGGCAACCATGAAAATAATGTTTCTGTGTTCATAATGGCTCTATTTATTTATATTCTGTTTTGCAATACTCAACACCTTATGTGATAACTCTTTTTCATCCGCCATTACCACCGTTACTTGCTCTACAAGCCAAAAAGTCAAAAGTTCGTCCTTATCAGTTTCTAAAAGTTCGGCAATAATGGCAATATGTTCTTTACGGGCGCGGCGTTCGCCCCGTTCAATTTTACAATATGAAGCGGTATCAATATCCAACGCCGCCGCCAATTTTCGCTGTGGAATTTGGCGATCTTCGCGTAACTGTTTTATCCTTTCGGTGAACATCATAACTTATAATTTTATTGTCTTGCAATTTTTTGGCAAAGGTACACATTTATTTCATTTTATCGACCTGAACATCAATGCTCGAAGTTCTTCCAAATCGGGCAGGTAAAGTTGGTATTTTGAAACAAAGAGATTGTTGTTGTTACCGTACATTGCATATTGTACCATTACTTCATCTTTTTCTTTTGCAAGAATAATCCCTATGGGCGGGTTGTCGCCTTCGTTGCTCTTGTCTATGGCAAAATAGCCGAGATAGAGATTCATTTGCGAAATGTCCTCGTGTCTTACTTTGCCGATTTTCAAATCTATAACCACATAACATCTCAAAATAATATGATAAAACACCAAATCGGCATAATAATTCGTATTGTTTACGGTTAAACGATATTGCCTGCCTACAAATGCGAATCCCTTGCCCAATTCGAGCAAAAAATGTTCTATATTTTCAATCACAGCGTCTTCAAACGCCGATTCCGAGGGTTTTATTTCGGGAATATTCAAAAAATCCAAAATATAAGTGTCTTTTACAATGTCTTCGGGCTTGTTGATAGTATTTCCCTGCTGCGAGAGGGTCAAAATCTGCTCTTTGCTCTTTCCCAAAGCAAGTTGCATAAACAGTCCGCGTTCTTTTTGCTGCCTCAGTTCTCTTACACTCCAATGTGATTTTGAAGTTTCGGCAAGATAAAAATCGCGTTCCATTTTTTCGTCAATATTCACAATTTCAATGATATGCGACCAACTCAATTTTCCAGACACTGTCTGGAAAATTGGGAAACGGGTGTAGAACAGGCGCATATTGAACAGGTTGGATTTGGAATAACCTTTGCCAAGCACAACTGTTAAATCGTTGGAAAGATTAATCAACAGTTTGTCGCCATATTTGGCTCGTACATTTCCATCCTGTTCAAATTCAACAATGTATTTACCGATATTCCAGTATGTTTCAACAAGCGTGCTGTTGATTGCAGCCGACACCTGTTTTTTTGCATTGCTCGCAAGCGAAGCAATTTGTTCTATCAGCAAATTATATTGCCTGTCTTCGGTATGTATTTCTAATTTATTCATTTTGCCTGTTTACATTCTATTATCTTGCAAAGTTACACTTTTATTTCAACATTTTTCTATTTTCCACGTCCTGCAAAACCTGCATTTGCTGAATGGCAATTCGATTGAGTTTCATCAATCTATCGCTTTGCAGAATGTTGTCGTTTATCAAAACGGCATTGATATTTTCCATATTTGTCTTGAACCGTAATTTTATTAAGATTTTCTTGATTACCAAGATTATAATCATGTAAATCTTTTTAATCTTATGAAAATCATGGTTCAGACGATAGTTTATTTTTGCCATAAATATTTCTTTCTATTTATCAACCTGCGAAATTACAAAAATATTTTGATTAACAGGCAAAAAATCACTTTTGCGAAAATATTTTTCAAAAATGTCGATTATCCTCCGAAAATCATCATAATGTTCCTGAAATGTATTTGAGTTTATAATAATTGAAAATGATATTTATTTTTGCGTTAATTGTCTGCAATTCAGTGTCTAACTTTTGCGAAGCGGCATCAAGCAAATCGGTGAGCAACGCCAAATCGTTTTCGTAACGATAAGAAATGACTTTGTAGTTTTGCGCGGCAAGTTCCACGCTCTTTTCTTTTGTTTCGAGCAATACATACGCCTCTTTGTAATGCACAAACGCCTCGTTCAATGCGAGCGAAATTTGTTCTTCGAGGG
>JAITTF010000185.1 GCA_031287215.1 Bacteroidales bacterium | reverse complement strand
TAGTTTCAAAATATTTTGACAATTATTCCAACGAAAAAGCGGTTACTGATTTATTTTTAAAATACAACAAACAGTCAATTATTTTGCCAGACAAATTTTTGCCTTCAAAAGAGTTTTTGGAGTATCATTTTAATAATATTTTTAAGAGATGAATAAAATGAATTTGACAAATGAAAGAATAGTAATGCTGGCAAAAGACATTGCAGATTATTTAAGTAGTTGGACTGATGATGAAAATTCAATTATGAGTTTTGATGATAGTATTCAAGCAATTGAAAGGTATGGAGTTTCTTTTTCTCAGCCAGATGAAAAATTAGTTAAAGCCTCTATTCGGCATTTAATTGATATTATTAATCCGTGGAATAAAAGTGCTGTGCTTGAAATTTTAGAAGAATGTGCAATTTTTACTAAAGATGAAGCAAACTACTATCACAATAATTTATATGAATAAAATAAAAGAGAAAACCTCAATCTATATAATGTCTTCTTTGTACGAAAATTATAATCGTTATCATTTTGTTGCTAATAAAAGTTTGGGCGATTTATATGCTGCTGAGAAGAATTTGAAAGAATTGAGATTTGAAATTGGGTTGTAAAAAATAAATAGAAAAAGATGGCACTTACCAACGAAATAAAAGAAAAAATTTCAATCGAAGTAATCAGAGTTATGATTGCAGCGAGTGAGTTTGTGCCTGCAAATGATTGTAATAATTATAACAATCCCTTTTTACACGCCTTTGCCGACAAATTGGAAAACAATGTTTCGGATGTGCCGTATTTTATCAGTTTGGCAAGTTGGCTGCACGGACTGAATACCACTTTTGGACAGGCATTTTTTGAGAATGTGGCGCATATTCTTTGCAATGGCGAAAAACGCGAATATACCTCAAAAAAGTTGGGTAATTTGCCGATAACAAAAGAACAACAGGAAACTATTACGCAGATAATAAACGATTTAAGCACTTCAAGCAAAAAGCCGAATTTGGAGGCAGCAAATAGAAAATTACTGCAAAAGGACGATTCGGAAAAAGTAAAAGCAGAAGATTTTTCGGCTGATGTGTTTTTTGAAAACAATGATTCTGTTGTTGCCATTGAACTGAAAACTGTAAAACCCAATTCGGGCGGTATGAAAGGCGAAAAACAGAAAATTTTGGAAGGAAAAGCGGCTTTGTTTCATTTGTTTCCGAATAAACAAATTTATTTTTTCTTTGGTTTCCCGTTTGACCCTACTGTAAATCCTGAAAACGAGAGTGTTACAAGTTATAATAAAACACGATTTTTAAATTCAATCGTCAATGCCCACAAATTTTGCGCTCAAAATGAATTTCTTGTGGCAAGTGAATTGTGGGATTTTCTCTCGGGCAAAGAGAATACAACGGAAGACATTTTATTGATAATCAATAAAATAGCAACAACCGATTTTTTGCAAAAAATGCAATTATTAAAAGATAATTCCAAACGAAATTTGGCTGAATATTTATCACAATTAGAAGATTGGAATTTGTTTTCAGAAAAAGAATTAATTATAAATAATAATTTGATTATTAGCCAACTAACAAACAATAATCTTGTACGAACTTATAATAAAATTGCTTTTAATAAAGAGGGTTATAATTGGGATAGGTATAATACATTGAAAAGTTTATTATAAATAGGTAAATATTTTGCGAAATTTAACAATCAATAAAGAAAGGATAAAAGGACGCATTCCTGACGGAATGCAGGTAATAGATTGCATTTTTTCTACTACCGAGCGACTCATTTCTAACGGAATGAAAAACAATGAATTAAAAATTAAAACGATTAATAATTATGGCACTAAATAACTCACAAAAAACACAAATTCAGCAAGTAATTGCGAACTGCCTGCGGAGTAAATTTCAAAACTACGAATCTAAAGACAATTATATGCCATTTCATTTCCGACTACTTGGAAAGGACAGATTGGCTTTGTATTCTTTTATGCAATCTTTATTGACGACTTTTGGTACGTCAATTTTTGAACCTGTGGCGGCAGCTTTGGCAAAAACTAAATTTGCAAAAGTTGAGACACAGTATGTTGTTGGTAATGCAATTTTCAGTGATTGCCTACAAAGCGTACAAGCAATAATTAATGAACTCACAATTGCGCCAAAACCTGATAAAATCAAAAAATTGAAACTTTTGAAACAATCTTTGTCGGGAACAATCAATAATTTAAAACCAGCAAAGCCTAACAAAGGCGACTTTCAAAAATATAAACAAACCCTGCTAGAATGGGCAGGAATTGCATATACAACCAACAAACACACAAAAGTTCACACATTAATTGCAATTCCATACAACCCCTACGAGCCGCAACCATACCAATTTTGGACATTGGCAGGAATGCTTGATTTAGAGGAAGAGTTGATGGTTGCCGAAAAATTTTGGGACTTTTTCTGTGGAGAAGGTGCTCATACAGAACTACTTGAATGTTTAAAAAAAGCAGGCATCGAACTTCGACCTGAAATTGATGCGTATTTTGCCCGATTCAATAAATCCCTCCTATGAATATAGAACAACTGCACGACTATTGCCTGTCTCTGAAAGGGACTTCGGCATGTTTCCCTTTTGATAATGTTACTTTAGTGTTTAAAGTTGAAGGTAAAATGTTTGCGATGATACCGTTAGAGAGTGATGCATTGAAAATTACGTTGAAATGCGACCCCGAAAAAGCCCTCGACCTTAGAGAACATTTCTCTTGCGTCGAACCGGCATACCACTTCAATAAAAAATTCTGGAATACCATCTGCTTCAATCAAGAAATGAAAGACGATGAAGTGAAATTGTGGATTCAACATTCTATAGAGGAAGTGGTCAAAAAATTACCAAAGAAATTGCGAGAAAAATATTAAATTATTATACTATGATATCTAATGAAAATATGATTAAATTTGTAAAAAACAGACTTAATTTCTTCATTTTAAGTCTAATCGTGTTCCCTTTTTGGGGATGTGATCAGCAAAACCATTTTATTACCGATCGGAAGTATCGAAAGGATGTTCATCAAGATTTTCTCTCCCGACAAGAGATTGCAAAACATCGTGAAGAGGCTCTTTTTTCGGTTTTTAATCAAAAAATTTCCTTGCAAGAAAAAGAGGCATTGGAATTTCTGTATGCTTATATGCCTTTGAGTGATTTGGCTGATTATGATGGCGATTTTTTTCTCAATCAAGTGCGGTATAGCTTTAAAGCAAAAGATTTTTTCAGTTGGGGAAAAACTATTCCTGAGGATGTATTCAGGCATTTTGTATTAGTATATCGGGTTAATAATGAAAATCTTGACACCGCAAGAATGGCTTTTTTTAATGAATTAAAAGAGAGAGTTAAGGATTTGAGCATGTACGATGCAGCTTTAGAGGTAAATCATTGGTGCCACGAAAAGGTAGCTTACCGTCCATCGGACGAACGAACCTCTTCGCCCTTAGCAACCATTAGAACGAGTTTTGGAAGATGTGGAGAAGAATCTACTTTTACCGCTACGGCGATGCGTGCAGTAGGTATTCCGGCGCGTCAATGTTATACGCCGAGGTGGGCACATACAGACGATAATCATGCTTGGGTAGAGGTTTGGATAGACGGAAAATGGTACTATTTAGGGGCTTGTGAACCTGATGTGGAACTCAATATGGGCTGGTTCGACATTCCGGCTACACGTACCATGATGGTGCATTCTAATGCTTTTGGAAAATATGTAGGCACTGAAGAAATTAACTTAAAAACTTCTCTTTATTCAAAAATTAATATGTTGCCTAATTATACGAAAACTAAAAGGATAAAAATTAAGGTGATCAACCAAAATCATGAGCCGGT
>JAITTF010000138.1 GCA_031287215.1 Bacteroidales bacterium | reverse complement strand
ATGATATGAATCCAAAACGACTTGAAAAAGAGTTGAATGTCTTACTTCATGATGAGAAAAAAATTGAAATAATGAAAAATGATTATCATCAATTAAGACTCATATTAGGCGATGGTGGTGCTTCAAAAAAAGTAGCAAAAACGATTCTTAATTAGTATTTTTTTTGTACTTTTGCCATCAAATTTTTCAAGACTATGGAACAAGAAACAACCCTGAAGACCCCATTTTTTAAAGGCGATACCGTCATTTTAATATTGGTATTTTTTTTCTCAATTATCTCCATTTTAGAGGTTGCAAGCTCTTCAAACTTTATTTTAACGCAATTGTTTCACCTTTTAGTTTGTTATATTACCATCTATTTTTTCTATAAAGTTGATTATCGGGTGCTTTCTAAATTTTCAATAGGTTTCTTACTATTAGCCGTTGTGCTGTTGATTTGGACCTTATTAACAGGTGGACGATCTATTTATCTTCTTTTCAGCAAAAAAGAGGTGCAAACTTTCTATTTTATCGGTTTTTTAGTGGTGTTTTTTATTTCTAAATATGTAGCAAACATTGTTAATAAAGACGAGTCTATCTCTCTCAGAGATTTTATTATTTTATCTTGTATAGTTTTTGTTTTTTGTGCCGGTATGTATAAGGAAAATTTATCTACAGCTATCATTCTATTTGCTACTTGTATGGTAGTTTTCTACGTGGCTAATATAAAATTACAATATTTGCTGACCTTGTTTTTATCCATGGCAATTATCGGAGGATCAGTCATGCTATTTAACCCCGATGTGGGGCGTGGAGGGACAGGTGTAGGAAGAACGACTACTTGGATTAAGTCTCTTAAAGGAGAAAAAATAGGGGAAGAAGCAGCAAAAAAATATAAGCAGGTTGTCTTGGCAAAAGCAGCAATTGCACGTTCGGCTACCCAACCTACAGGTCCGGGTCAAGGTGTGATTAAGCATGTGTTGGTAAAAGGAGATACTGACTATATTTATGCTAATACTGTTGAAGAGTTAGGGATTGGTGTGGGTATCTTAATCATTATTTTATATCTGATACTCTTTTTTAGAACCATGCGAATTGCTAGGCAAAGTACAGGCTTTTTCGGGCGCATCTTAGCCGTTGGAATAGGCTTCTGGTTTACTTGCCAAGCCTTAATACACATCGGTGCCAATTGTGAATTAATTCCTACAACAGGACAGACCTTGCCCTTTATTAGCCGAAGTGGCTCCGCACTCATTTTCTCAGGGGTAATGATCGGAGTGCTGCTTAATATTAGTAAAAAAGAGACACTTGTTTAATAGGGCTTACAACTATTTGCTGTTGCTGACCTAAGTTAATCATACAAAATCATTATTCAATTTAAAATAGTTTGTTCGCAAACTGATTGTTAATCAGTTTATTGTTGAGTACAGGAAAAATAAAAAACAAAATCTTAAAATAAATTAATTTATATTAAGAATAATATTTTTTTTTATTGTATTTTGCAGTCTCTTAAACTTATTATTATGAAACTTATCAAAGCAATAACCCATCAAGAAAAACGAGATTTTATAAATTTTATATATCACGTTTATAAAAATGATTATAAATATCGTGATCTTAACTTGTTGTTCGTAAAAAATTTTCTCTATAAACAAGATAAATATGCCAAACGATGCCAAGTTGTGCCGCTAATAGTCTTTGAAGATGAGATAAAAGCCGTTGCTATGTACATCTATACCGACGATTCAGAGGAATTAAAACTCTCTTTTTTAGAATTTCTACCACACGCAGAAAAATATCTAAAAGCCATCCTCGAATATGGTCAAAACCTTGGAAAAAATGAACATCTAAACAAAATAGTGGTTGGTATCAATGGACATGTTACTTATGGATTGGGTATCTTGGAAAATAATCATGATCTTGATTTTGAGTTCAATAGCAATTATAATCCAAACTATTACACCCAAGAGTTGGATAAACTGGGTTTGACTAAGAAAAAAGTAATCTCTTACGCCTATTCCAGCACGCTCGACGAGGCAAAACGGTTGTGCAATCAGGCAGTCATCAAACGGATTTATGAGGCTTATACATTTAGATGCTTTAATCCTCGCAAATTTCGGGAAGAAATGCTGATTTTAGGTGAAATTATTGATAAAGCATGGCGCAATACCCCCTATTATTCGTCCAAAACTGCCGAAGAGTTGTTGGAGTTAATAGATGAAATGAGACTTCTTTTGAAAAAAGAAGATATTGTATTTGCACTCAAGGATGGCAAAGAGGTGGCTTTTGTTTTTACACATCCCAATTATGCGGAACTCTTTACTCGTAAAAAAGTTAATTTGGTGCTGATGTTTTTTTTAAATTATTTTTAAAAAAAACCTAAAATATTGATTTATAATTCTTTTGGAATATTACCGGAATATCAAAATAGAGGACTTGCCTCTGCCTTGATTTATGAATCAATAAGAGTACGGAATGAAAAGCCATTCCCTGAAGCGGTCTCTTCTTTGTAATCGAAGAAAATCTTCCGTCAAATGTTGTGTGTAAGGCGTTTTCTAAGGGAATTAGTAGGGAATTTGCTGTTTATGAGTTAAAAACTAAAAATTAGAAGTAAAAAATGGATTTATTAACGTAGAAAATATCTCTCGGTAGAACAAGTAGTTATCAATAAAAAACATCATGTATAAAATATTCAACAGCGCAGCAGCATTGCCGCAAGAATGGAATAACTTTTGTAAAGGAAAAAACATTTACTTAGCTCGAGAGTTTTTGCAATTTATGGAAAAAGTAAATGATTGTGGACAAAGATATTACGCTTTTTATAAAGACAAAAAGATGAATGGTTGTTTCATGATTTTTGACGCCAAATTCAACATCTTTACCTTGAACAAATTTGAGTTTAAAACCAAGGTGAAATTTATCTATATCCCTTTGTCAGCCTCCGATTCGGGAATCATTTTTGGCGACGACAACAGTGAGATGGAGGAGGTTTTAAACTGCATCAAAGGCATGAAAATTATCCTTAATACCGAAGAACACAATTTACTCAAAAATTTCACCCAAGGTTACTACCTACCTATCTGTATGTTAGAGAATCGATGGACAACCTTTAAGGATTACCTCAACGATATGCGCTCTCACTATCGCCACCGATTCAATATTGCTTTGAAAAAAGGAAAGGAGATTGATTTTCGCATTTTACCCGATAATCAAGAATTTTCAGAAGAAATGTACTTGCTTTACGAACAGGTTTTTAACCATTCTACCATTACTTTGGAAAAATTGACTGTCGATTATTTCAAATATTGCGACATTGCCAAGATTATCACTTTGAATATCAACGACAAAACGGAAGCCTTTGTGCAAATTATTGAAGACGGCGATACGCTTGTTTTTGAATTTGGTGGGTTTAACTATGCTACACTCCACGACTACGATCTCTATCACAACATGCAACTTGCCATCGTCCGCTATGCCATTGAGCATAACATTAAATATATTAACTTGGGGCAACTCGCCTACGAGGTTAATTCTTTTTTTGCAGTGCTATGAAAAATAATTAGCTATTCGATAGAGAGCAAAATCTTTGTCTCTTACCCCGTAATTATTAGAAATAAACCTTTCAATTTTCCCATT
>JAITTF010000180.1 GCA_031287215.1 Bacteroidales bacterium | reverse complement strand
ATAGTGTTTGGAATAGTAGGAGAAGTTTTAGAAAAAGCTACGGGAGAAAAATACGAGGATTTAGTTCAAAAGTATATATTCGATAAAATGGGAATGTTTGAGTCTTCATGTATTCCGTTAAAGTGTGAAGAAAATTTCTTTTCATACGTTAAGTATAGGTTTTCTAGGATAAGTTATGAAATCAAGAAATATGGATTTTGGGTAGCAATTGGAAAATGCTTTAATTCGATATTTGCTCATAAAATTCATGAAGTCGTAACTAATCATTCGAGGTATAACAATACCATTTATCCTCTTGAAAAGAATGACTTCTTCCAAAAATTTCCAGCGACTTCCGCTATTGGTATGTCTGCAAACGATTTGGCAAAATGGCTTTTAATGCTTTCAAACAAAGGAACTTATAATTCCATACGGATTGTGTCTGAAGAGGTTTTTAACGAACTAACGTCAAATATGGTAGATATCTCTAATCTTAAAGACGATGACGTTACCTTTTGTATACAGAGATTCGATAGAGAAGGGTTATATTATGGATGCGGCATTTTTTCAACTCAATATTCTGATTTTGGAAAGAATAAAAGACAGGCGTTTTTTCATATGGGAGGGACATATGGAAGTGCTTGTTTTCTTGCCTATTCTCCAAAAGACGATATAGCTATTGGAGTTTTATGTAATTTAGGAGGAGTGTCTCAAACGCTATTTTCTGAGTATATGACTTTACAATTTCTAGATTTATGTTTTGATTTTTCAAAAATAGATTGGACAAACCGCGATTTGGAGAGAAAAGAACGTTTTGAGAGAAAGAATAAAGAGTTTAAAGATAGTATAAATCAGAATATATCTCCAATGGAAGATATAGATAAATATGTAGGGACGTATACGAACGATTTATATGGAGATATAAAAGTATATAAAGAAAATGAGGACTTAATACTTAGCGCTGGAATTCGTATCGTAACGTTAAAACATCTTAACGGAAATGTTTTTGAATTTCCCGCTAAAGACATTTTGTATAGCTACTTTGATACAGATGAATACGCTATGTTTCTAAAAGATAACTATGAAAATATCGATACGTTGAAATTATCGTGTTTTCACGAAAATAATGTTGCATTTAAAAAAGTAGATAGAAAATAATTTTTGATTCAATCTTCCGGGGGCGGATATGGTATTTTTAGATTATACCATATCCGCCCTAAAGATTTGTCAAAGTCCGCTCGCTACGCTCGCTCTCCACCTTGACAAATGCGATTGTCGTTAGCGGAATTTTATTACACATATTCTTATTCTTCAGCAGAGTTCTTCGAAGAGATTGTGTTCTCATCGATATTGTTTAATGGCACTTCCAACATATGTAATTCGGTTTATCAGAAATCAAATCGGATATGTTATAATGTTATGCAGAGTGCTACTATACGAACAGATTCTTAGGGATTTGCAAAAAGATGGTGGGCGATAACGGATCGAATTCAAACCAAATTATGTTGTATTTCTAGGTTATATGCGGCTCAAGAGAAAGTAGTTTTTGAGATTGTACTCACAAAAGTACTCACCAAAATTGCATGCTACCCTTAAGCATATTTAACATTATGAGCGGATACAAGTTCATCTAAACTCGATTATGCAAAAACACATGCAAATAGACTAAAAGAGGTATTTGATTGCGAATAGGACTAGTCTAATGAGAAGATTTCTGGATCCTAAGAATGGATTTTGCCTTTAAGAAGCTCTTTGGCGAGGAGAAGTGCGTAAGGGTCTGCTCATATCGTTCTTAAACGATATCTTTAACGGCATTCACGAGAAGATCGAGGATGTCGAGTTCCTAAAGCTTGACCAGAATCCTGAGATAGCAATGCTAAGGCATAGTATTGTCGATGTCTTATGCAGAGATAAAAAAGGATACAATTGGATTATCGAGATGCAATGCACTAGAGACTCATCCTTTATTAAAAGAGCTGCAGCATATGCGAGCAGAGAGCAAAGAACAACCGAGAAAGAGAAGGGATATAAGGACTTAAGGCCAGTCATTTTACCGGATAATTGCACATCGGATAAATATTATGACACAAGTTTTGCATTAAATAATTTTTTAAATAAAAAGAAAGAACAAAATATTCAGCTGTACAAACTGCAAAATTTGCTTTTATCTCGCATGGCGACAAACAAAGAGGTGTAAATGTTGAATTTATGGAATTATGTTTTTCTTGCATATCAAAATGCTCTTTCCGTGTAGTAATAAAATGAAAAAGAACAACACCATCATATTATGAGTGTTAACACTTCTTTTAGGAATTGCTGTTTATTGTCATTTGCATCTGTCCCGCTAAGATGTCTGACTATAGTTCTGTTTTTGAAGCATTACGGTAATATGGTTTTATAATAGCCTTCAATTACAACGCACACAATTGGGAAAGCAAATGGAACAATTTCAATTAGAGTTTAGTAATATGCATTTGGAATCTAAAAGACATAAATTGTTAGTTGTACGAGATATATTAAATGACATAGACAAAAGAGTGCGTGAAAGTTTAAAAGATGTTGCAACATTAAAAACCCTTCCAAACATGCCAGACATGTTTTTTAATATTACTCTCCATATAAAAGTGATATCAGAAAACGACAACCCAAATACTGTTAGGCAAGCAATAGCACAAATTAATAAGTTTTTAGTTCCAGCACGTACTTTTTTGTCTGGATTTAAAGAAGCTGCTATTTTAATTTTAGAAGATGAAAATATTTACGTTATCGAAGATAATGGTCAGCCAGAATGATTTGTTTTGAGCTATGAAAAAATTTAAGGAATAGACCATAGCTTATTATGCGGTCATTGGATTAGAAATCTCTGATGCATTAAAACAAGATGCGATAAAAGAAATGATAGATTTTAAGAAGAAAAACAATGGATCGGTACCTAAAATAGTTGACAAATTTTGGGATAGTTTACAAAACAAAGAAAGGAAACCTAAATGGTCTTCACAGAATCTTGACTAGAAAGTGCACTCATTGAGTCGCTGACAAGCATCAGAATTGAGCATATTCACGGCGACAACATCGTGCATCTGAGGTTTTACTAAAGGATGATTTGCGGACGTTTTTATCGCAAAGATATACCGATCAGAATATTACGCAAAACGAAATCGAATCTATCATTCGAAAGTTAGAGATTTTGTCGCATTCTGATCTCTATAGCAGCAATAAAACTTTTATGAAAATACTTTTGGATGGGTTTTTATTTAAACGCGAAGAGCGCAAGCAGAAGGATATTCTGATTCAGTTGCTCGACTATTCCGAAGCGAAAAATATATACAAAATCGTCAATCAGATGGCAATTCTAGGCTACGAACGCCGCATTCCTGACGGAATTCTCTACGTCAATGGTTTGCCGTTGGTTGTTTCCGAGTTTAAATCCGCGATCGCGAAGGAGCAACTATTCACGACGCTTGTATTCAGCTAACGGTTCGCTATAAACGAGATATTCCGGAACTTTTCAAATACAATGCGTTTGGTATTATCGCGTTGGTGATTTGTTTGTACTTATCTGTGCATGAAAATGCTCCTAATGGGGCTAAACCGAGCTTTTAGATTGTATTCTCATCCAGTAGGATTAGTTTATTTTTGCTGTATAAAATCTTCAACATAACTAAGATTTTTCTATCCTAAATTTGTTTTGGTTCATATAGTTCTACTTTAATTTTTACTTGGTACGTTTTACCGATTCTAGGCGAACCAAAAATCAATATTTCCCAAGCATGTTGAACCAACAGCAAGCGTTGGATTATCAATACGTTTTGGGGTACTGGTTCATGTATATAGGGTAAACCAGTGAACCGCCCATCCCGTTCCTTGTCTTACTGTATAGCAAAACCTGATAGATTTTAGTTTTGCTTCAAGCGATGTACTTTAGATTTGCTTATGCCAAGCTCTTGAGCAATGTCTCTTTCCGACATGCCATTTGTGATCATTTCCTTTATCCTATCTTGAAGCGTGGCGTCTACGTATTTTACCTGCCACGTAAATCCTCCCTCTATATTGCCCCTTAACTCGCCGCTTCCAATGGCTTAGCTTTATCTCCCGTAAAGCCTCGGCTCTTTTCAAAAGTTACTTCGAATTTAGCCCCCTGTTCCGTTTCGTAATCAGTAGATCGGGGGTTCGAGTCCCTCAATCGGCGCCAGGATTATCAAGGCATCCAAAACAAGTCTTAGCAAGTGCGAGAAGGTATATTTAGATTTTATCCCGCTCCTGTCTCGCTTTTTATGAAATTACTACAAATTTCTATCTAGAGGTATATGTTATAGCGTTGAATCGAGATGTTGCCTCCTCTCTCTGTATCCAATCGTAGCCAAAGAATTTGGGGGCTTTTTGCAATATTTCGACTTATTGTTGTGCCGAATATTGAATTTTCAATGGTTAACCTCCTCTATCTTGGCGAAATGGAGGTTACTTTTACTCCGCCTTGGCTGTAGGGATGCAAGAGTTGAGTATTTGTCTTAATTTGGATTTGTTTTATTAAAAATATTTTTCAACAGCTTGTTCGAATTGCTGAGCAAAAAGTTCCTTAAAATAAAGAGCGCTGTTTTGTTCGTAAAACAATATGATTGCTTTTTTGTATTCAATTTCATCAACGCTTCGATACGACAAAGGACAATATTCGTGAGCCAACAGAATCGCATTTGCCAGAGTCCTTGCAGTCCTTTTGTTTCCATCTTCAAATGGCTGAATGTATGAAATCATAAGAATACCGATTAAAGCCTTTTCAATCGGATGCGAAGTAGCGTTAATTGTTTTAACTAATTTTTGTATAGCCTCTTCTATTTGAAACTT
>JAITTF010000070.1 GCA_031287215.1 Bacteroidales bacterium | reverse complement strand
AGACAATTAAGAGAAGAAAAGCAGTTGCTTCAACGACAATTTGCGACAGCATTAGAGATAGATACGCCTATGTACAGCAAAATTGAGTGTGGCGAACGACCTGTAAAGCGGAAACAAATTCCGATTATTGCAGAATTATTGCAAATAGATGAAAATACACTTGTAAGCCTTTGGCTTGCGGATAAAATTATTGCTGCTATCGGGGAGGAAAAAGAGTTGGCGGGGAAAGCGTTGAAAATAGTAAAAGAAAGAGTGTAAAAAACACCTAAATATAGCAACATAAATTTATAATAATTATGGCAAAGAAGAAAATCATTCCGGAAATGGAAAATTCAAATGACAACGAAAAACAAAATACGTTGAAAGTTGAAATTATATCCAATAAGTCGCTGTTTGAAATACTCGGCGATACAAAAAGGGTATGGAAAATTATTTTAGTATTATTCATACTTGTTTTTACAATTTTTATAGCATTGACTTTTGTTACAATTGCCATTAAAAGTATTTATCCTTATAATGATATTAAGATTAATGCATTAGGTGCTACAACGATGCAAAATGAGGACAAAGAAGTTATTTATTGGCTTTTTAATACCGTGGATTTATGGGCAAATTCGGGAATAAAAGTAAAAAAAGGCGACATATTGACTATTCGTGCGTCTGGACGTTCTCATACTGCAATACACCATTTAGTTGACGATGCCGAAAATAATAAGGAATTAGATGACAAATGGGTTAGTACAGATGGTGAGGGAAAGATGGATAGTCCAAGAGATAAAATAAGAGCGCAATATCGGATTTTTAAAAATAAACCTCAAGATGCTTTACTAATGCAGGTAGTCCCTGACGGTATAAATATAAAAGATACAACAACAGATGATAGTTATCGCATTTTTGAGTATGTTTCAAATAATCTACAACCACGAGATAATTATTATTATATAGGAAAAGAACGAGAGGACTTGCTTATTCATAGAAATGGTATTTTGCATTTTGCTGTAAATGATATCGTTCTGACAGATTCTGTTATAGAGATTATGCAAAGATTCGCAAAAGATAATTCAGGCAAATCCGAAAAAAAATATGGAGGATTAGAATTCGGACCATATCCAGATAGTTTAAGAACAAATACAAGCATTAAGAATGAAATGACTTATTATAAAGAAAAACATTATTACAATGCGTGGTTTGACGATAATGTTGGCTCTTTTTTAATTGTTATAGAACGCAAGAAAAGTAAATAAATTATGAAATCCATAGAAAAAATAATCAAAGAAGTTATTTTAAAAGAAAAAAATAGCGACTCAACAATAAGTATTGATGATAGCCATTTTTTTGCAATTCTTCTTGAAAAAGGGAACGGCAAGAAACTGTGGAATTTTGTATTTTTATTTGTTGCTTTTATTTTATGTGCTACTATCCTAATTACTTCATTTGTGTTTTTTATCAATGATGTGTTATTGTTTCAAAATTCCTCTAAAATCAATCAAGCAGGTGCAATTATACCCGAAAGGTCGTGCAAACGAGAAACCGCAATTTTTCTTTTTGGTTCTGCCCAAAGATGGGCTAATACAGGAATACAGTTACAAAAAGGAGATGAAGTGAAAATTTCGTATTCAGGCAGTTTTCATAGCGATGTGGCAGGATTAAGAAGTGCTGTTGAATCTAATAATACACTTCGTTATAAATGGATTTCGTTTTCCAATGAAGATACAACTGTAAAGCCATTTGGATTATTGTACAGTGCAAAAGGTTGCTATTTTGGTTCTTTACTTTATGTAATTGCCGGTGAAATGGGAGTAAATGATAATATTGACACAAATATCAAACAAGTGAAACAGAATATCTTAACAAAAGTTGAACAAAATGGTATTTTATATTTAGCGGTTAATGATATTTATTTATTACCCAAAGTTATTGCGCATTATGATTCAATCAATCAAAGTTTATTTGGAAAAGAAATAATAGATAGTATTCAATTTAATAGCAATAAACAAAAAAGAGATAGTGCAGATCTGTTTTTTTGCAATGATAAAAAAGATTCTGTATATCTGTCGGGCACAAAATTTCGGGAAATAGCCAATAACAATAAAGAGGTATTTTATCAGGATAATATAGGTGAAGTTTTGGTTGTTATTGATATAAAAAGACAGATTAGCCCTCTAAGTTGGAAAACAGGTATATACAGATGGACAGAAGACAAAATAAATAAAATTTTAGATAATTGGAAATATTCCAATTGGCTATTTGTAGCAAGTTTTTTATTGCTAATTATTTGCATAATAATTTTTAGAGAATCAATATATAAGTTATTTTGTAATTTTAAAAAGAAAAGAAAATGAAAATGGCATTTTTATCAAAGAAGATTATTTTTTTGTTTTTGCTTTGTTGTATTTATGCTTGTACCGACAAGAGAAATGTATTAGAAGTAAAATTGATTTCCTATAATATTCGCCAAAGCGGATTAGCCGACAAGGATGGAGAATACAAGTGGGAAAACCGCAAAGCTGCCACACTCAATATGATTGAAAAAGAATCGCCTTCTGTTTTCGGCTTACAGGAAGCATTGTTGGAACAAGTTGAATATATTGAACAAAATTGTCCTAAATATAGCAGAATTGGTGTAGGTCGTGATGATGGAAAAAATGCAGGCGAATTTATGGCAATTTTTTATTTGAAAGACAAATATAAATTGCTACAGCAAGGCACATTTTGGCTAAGTGAAACGCCTGATACGGTATCAAAAGGTTGGGACGCTGATTATTTTCGTATTGTAACGTGGGTAAAATTACAGGGAATCAATACTAAAAAAGAATTTTATTATTTTAATACACACTTTGACAACATAGGCGAGGTTGCAAGAAAAGAGTCGACAAAACTTGTTGCCGAAAAAATTAAAGAAATTGCAGAGAAAAAGGCAAATATCATTTTCGGTGGAGATTTGAATTCTGCAATAACAGATAAAATTTTTAATCCTTTGAAAAAAAATATGAAAATTGCTCGTAAATGTTCGACAATTACTGATAATAAAGGCACATTTAACGGTTTTGGTTCTGCTCCAACGTCCATAATTTTAGACCATATTTTTTGTAAAAATATAGAATGTAAATCATTCCGTACTCTTGATGGAGATTATGGTGTTCCTTATATTTCTGACCATTATCCCATAGAGTTTGTTTTTGAAATTGAGTAAATATATACTTACTATTTTAAATTTAATTTTGATAAATAATATTATGCAAAAACGAAAATTTGGTTGAAATCACACTGCCCAAAGACAAAAAACAAATTTTTGCCGCAAAATACAGTACGGTTTTACCACAAAAAGCAGAATTAAAAGCATTGCTGGAAAATTCAAACAAATAAATTATGCCCGAACAACAAAAGATAGAATACGAAGAGATATAATATGGAACGAACATTAATGACACAACTTTTGGTTTGGAAAGAGAGCAAGAGCCGTAAGCCGCTTATTCTCGAAGGAGCGCGTCAGGTGGGGAAAACTTGGCTGCTCAAAGAGTTTGGCAAACGCTATTTCAAAAATGTGGCGTACGTAAATTTTCAGAATCCGAGCCGAGAAATATCCGAACTGTTTGAGGGTTCAATAGACCCGCACAGAATTGTCGGAATGCTCGAACTCTATTTGGATATGAAAATTTCGGCAACGGACACTTTGTTGTTTTTTGATGAAGTGCAAGAAGTGCCGCGCGCATTGACTTCGCTCAAATATTTCTGCGAAGATGCTCCCGAATATCATGTAGTAACCGCCGGCAGCTTGCTTGGTATTTTTTTGCACAAAGGCACTTCATTTCCTGTTGGGAAAGTGGATTCTTTACGATTAGAGCCGCTTGATTTTGAGGAATTTCTTTGGGCAAACGGTCGCGATAAAATGCTTGATTATATTAAAGAACACCCTTTTGAAAATCAGTTTAAGGAAATCTTTTACGACCTTTTCAAATACTATCTTTTCACCGGTGGAATGCCTGCTGTGGTCGCCGACTGGATAGAAACGCATGATTTCGACAATGTCA
>JAITTF010000166.1 GCA_031287215.1 Bacteroidales bacterium | reverse complement strand
AGAGGCATTAAACGTCTCTATTTCTGTAATATTTGGAGAAAAAGCCACGCAGGTAATTAACGAAAATAACGGCGATAATGCACAGGCAAACATTGGCACAATAATTCAACAGGACAAAGAATATATTGCCTCGTTGAAAGAAGAAATCGTTTTTTTGCGCCAATTGTTGGAAAATAAATAAAACAAACTGCCTGTAAGAAAGGACTTTATGCGGCTGTGGTCGCCAATGCGCTGAATAATATCGCCAGTCATTTTGGTGCCGAAGTAGTTCATTGGCAGGCGCATAAGTTTTGCCAAAAAATCGGAAATAAGCGAAATGTTAATGCGCGTGCTCAGATGCAGCATTATCCAACCGCGAATAAAATCTACCGACACGCTGCCGAGCGTAAGCATAAGTTGCGCAATAAGCACCACATAGATAAACCCCAGATTGTTGTTGCCTATACCTTGGTCAACAAGGGCTTGGGTAAGAAACGGAAAAATAAGTTGCAGCAGTGAGCCAAACAGCAAACCAAGGAACAGTTGTGCCACAAGGCTTTTGTAAGGTTTCAGGTACTGAAAAAGAAACTTAAAACCACGTTTTTCAGTTTTTTCTTCTTCCTGTTGGTAAAAAATAGGCGTAGGCTCAAGCAACAATGCTGTGCCAACATCTTCGCCTTTTTGTTTTGACGATAACCAACATTTGCAAAACTCTTCTGCGGTATATTTCACAAGTTTCCCTGCGGGGTCGGAAACGAAAAATTTTGCACCTCTGTGGCTCTCTGTGCTTGTTCCGTGTTTCTCTGTGTTATTTTTTTGTTTCACAGAGTGCCACAGAGAACACACAGAATTACGCAGAGAAATTTTATACAGCACCACAAAATGATTTTGATTCCAATGCAGAATGCAGGGAAGCGGTGCTTCGAGCAGTTGCGATAAGGTGATTTTTACGCCTTGCGTGCGGAAACCGATACTTTCGGCAGCATCACTTATGCCCAGCATAGAAACGCCTGTATGTGTAATAAAACTGCGCTCGCGCAATGTTTGATTGCTAAAACTGCGCCCGTAATGCTTGGCAACCATACGCAGGCAGGTTGCGCCGCAATCCATAGAATCGTGTTGGGTGTAGTGAGGAAAGGGTTTCATTTATTTGTTTTCAAAGCCTGCTTTTTTCAACATTAAATGTGCACGCATAAAATGAGGTAAATAACCTTTGCAAAAGGTACAACAATCATTTTTTTGACCTTCAAATTCATTTTGTATTCTATGAATAGGACAACCTCCGCTGCAAATAGGTAAATATGCACATTTTGAACAAGTTTTATCATCCAATGCATCTGCACCATAGCGCATCCTGTTTAGCATTGTGAGATTAACATCCACAATATCTCCCTCCTCGTCCAATTTTCCGATGGCATATTTTTTATTGCCGATAATTTCCCAACATTTATAAGCATAACCTTCCGGATCAAAGGCTATTGAAGTTTGACTGCGGATAGCACATTCTTCAAAGAAACGTGCCGGATATGTAAGAAACGGTGAATGAATACCGGCTTGATAAAACAAATTTAAAATATAATTAGCACACTCTTTATTACTGAAATAGATAGGCGAGTCTTTATCCGCATCAACCCCTCTATTATTCACAAAGGCAGGTGCAATTCCTATGTTTTTCCCATCGTATCTGTTTGTTAAAAATCTATATAATTCTACATATTCATTAATATTTTCTTTGGTTAGATTTACCCTTATTGTAATATGAATTTCAGGTGCTTTTTCTACAAGTAAATCAATGTTTTGAATAATTTTAGAAAAAACATCATCGCAACCTTCGGTAATTTTTATTTTGTTATGACTATCTTTCAGACCATCCAATGTGATTTGCATTGCCCTGATTTTTACATATTTTAAGATTTCTATCACTTCGGGCGTAATATAATATGCTGTTGTAATAATATCAGAATTGAATTCTCTGTTACCACAATTTTTAATGAATTTATCGTAAAACTCTTTTATTTTATCAATAGCCATTAAAGGTTCACCGCCAAACCAAGTTAACATTATGCTTGTCAACTCTTTTTGTCGGGAAATGTATTTTAGAATAGAATCTATAATTTCAGAAGACATATAAGTTTGTGTCTTTTTCTCAAAACAGTAATGACAGCGAAAATTGCAATCCATTGTAGGGGCAATGGTTATATGGGCGTGACTTGTTCCGTTGCGTTGAGCGGCAAGTATGGATTTATACACTAAAAATTCGTCTTTTTCATTTTCACATATAAATCGCTTATCTTCTAATAAATTATAAAACTCCGTGTCACATTTTTCTCGTTCAATTTCAACTTTGTTCTTTTGGCACTCTACTAATATTGAATATGTATCATTATCTATTCTCAACATTGCATTTGATAGCGTATTGTAGATGTAATACTCATTTTTAAAAGTAAAAAGAAAGGTATATTTAGATATTCTCATCGTTCTGTACTAAATTTTATTTCAAAATTTTCTTTCATTTCATAAGTTTCAAATGATTGAAATATGCCTGCGGATAAATTAAATCCATAATTTTTCCCCTTTTCTAATTTTACGGGAATAATCAAGGTTTCTTTATTAATACTCCATTTTGGTTTTCCATCACGGATTGGGGAAATCAAAGTTGTATCATAGGAATTGCTCGTTCCATAACTATTCCACATTGGACAGGAAAAATTAACCTGAATTTCTTTTATATCTGCTGAAACGGTACTATTGAGAGCAGGAAAAACACTTACAACATAAGGATTGCTATGTTCATACTCAAAAACTACCTGTTCAATGTTTTTTGCAGTAAAATTCATAAACTCCACAAGTTGTGGCATAAAGTCGTTTATGGTTGAATATAAATCTTTATTTTCATAAAAATTATCCATAAATTTTACCGTCCTGCGCATCCAAATAAAGCCGGATTCTTCATTGTTTCTGATAGTGTATTGAGCAAAGAGGAAATTGGTTTCTTTGCAATACATATTGGCAAAAAGATTGTTAAACCCTTCAACTAACATAGTTTTTGCATCGCCATACGCCACATTTTCCAATTTATCCTTCACATACGGAAAAATTAAATTGCCGGATTCTGATAATTCTTTCTCATATTTACCCAACAATGGATTTGTAAAGATATGGCACAATTCGTGAACGATGGTGTAAAACAAATCAGAATTATGTTCAAAAACAGGAATCCCACCATCGTCCACTTGCGAACAACCGATTGAAATATATCCGTCTGAAACTTCTGAACAAGAAAAACTACCACCATAATTACTGGTTCCATTTAATAGACTTACATATATAGTAGGGCTATTCAGCGGTTTGCCAAAAAAATGTGGAAACCATCTTGTGTTAATCCCTGAAAGAAATAAATCAAAACGATATTCTGTTTCGGCATATAGCGATTTATGTTGGTCAAAAAACTTTTGAAATTTGCTGTCTTTATAAAACTTATTTAGCAGATTAACAAATTTCAAAAACGTTTCACGCTTCCAACGTGAGTCTTGTAACAAACAATCAATATCTGCGTTTTTCGCTAATGACACCTTGCCATTTTTTATTTGCAATAAACCAATGACACCTGCTACTGCATTGTAAGCAACATCGTCTCTCTCACGAATAAATTTCACATATTCAATCAATTCGTGGCTTTTATACTTTTCAAAATAGGCATCTGCATCTTTTACATAATTTTCGACTTCATTATTGATGTATTCTTCCGCACCCGCAAGGCGAAAAACCAAACTTGTCAGTTCAACTCGTTCATCAACGTGCGACTGTAATTGCGCATAGCATTGTACAAAAGCAAAAAAAATAAAAACAAAAATAAAAGTTCTTTTCATATGTTGTTGATAATTAAATAATTATACAAAAAATTCTTAAAAAAGATTGTATGAGTTTATTAGTCCTCATACAATCAAATTTTTTCTCAATATTTTTAAGAAATTGATTACTATACTTCCAAAAATTCGGAATAAAGGTCAGTCGGAACTACTTTGCCGTCATATACTTCATAACCCTGCGGTCCTGTTTTTCCTTCATAACTGTTAGGAAAGGAACAACTTGCGTTACCAGTTTTATCGCAACTATAGTAATCCCACATACAAGCCGAAAAACTGCTTGCCGTGCCGTTAATTTTACAAGTACTTACTTTGTATGCCCCGCTCTGCTCTAACTTACAGTAATACTTATTACCGCCACCCACGATTTTTCCCATTTCTTTTTTGGACAAACGTCCTTCTTCGATAATTTCAAAATTCTTTTTCATAAACTTAAACGATTAAAAGTGAATAATATTGTTAGTTATTTATGCAATTTTTTTGTGCGCACTAAAAAAAATTACGCAACAAAGGTAATGTATTAAACCTTTGTATTCTACAAAAATAAGTTGTAAAAAACAAATTTGAATTGTTTTTTACAATATTATTATTACCTTTGCTTGTTTTTCAAATTTATCACCGATTATTATTGTAAAAAATGGAAGAAAAATCAACCTTAAATGTTCATTATGGGCGCAATATCAAGCGTTTGCGTGATATACTCGGCATAAAGCAAGACACTATCGCTTTTGCTATGAATATGACACAACAAAATTTTTCAAATTTGGAACAAAAATCTGATATTGATACAGAAACACTTGAAAAAGTTGCAAAAGTAATGAAAGTTCCTGTTGAAGCCATTAAAAATTTCAACGAAGACGGCGTTATCAATATTATTTCAAGTACTTTGCACGACAATTCAGGCTCTGTAATATACAATCCAACATTCAATCCTATTGATAAAATTGTGGAATTGTACGAAAAACTGCTTACTGATAAAACCGAGCAAATTGCGCTGCTAAAATCGTTGCTTGAGCAAAAGTAAAAGCGCAAAACTTTTGCGTTGTTTTCTTTTTTCGCCCAATATATGGTGCGTGTGTTGTGTGGCTACTAAGGGCTACAAAAACAAAAAGCAATTCCATAATACGGGATTGTTCTTTTACGCACCACAAAATGGTTTTGATTCCAATGCAGAATGCAGGGTGTAGTGTCATAAATAATCAGAATTATTTTGTATCTTTGCGAAATAAAAAACAGCAATATCAATGATACATACAAGCGAAATAGAATGTCCTCACTGTCACAGTAATGATTTGGTCAAGAATGGCAAATCAAGCAACGGGACACAAAAATGGCAGTGCAACAGTTGCAAAAAACATTTCCGCCTGGACTACCGCTACAAGGCATGGGAAGCGGGAACCAAAGAGAAAATAATAGAGTTGACCCTCAACAGCAGCGGGGTTCGGGACATTGGCAGAGTATTGCATATCAGTAAGGATACGTTTTGCGCCGTATTAAAAAAAAACGCTAAAAACCAACCCTTGTTTTTTGACAAATAACGAGTTAGATACGCTTTCAACGCTGGAAGTAGAGATACGTTTCAGCGCAGAGATGGACGAATTTTGGAGTTTTGTACAAAACAAGAGCAATCAACGCTGGACGTGGTATGCAATAGAAAGGCGGTCGGGTGTGGTATTGGCGTGGCATAACGGGAAAC
>JAITTF010000347.1 GCA_031287215.1 Bacteroidales bacterium | reverse complement strand
CTGAAAATTCACGCAGTTACGAAAAATTATCAGTCGTTATAAAAATCTATGCAAAGATAATACATTTTTTTGAGATAACAAATATTTTTCCAATTTATTTTGGAATATTGATTTTTTATAGATATTCAGCCGCCTATTTCCCTCTTTTTCGCCATTGCTCAAGTGTCATTTCCGAATCAGTTGCAACATCGTAATACATTATTTGGTAAGTATTTTCATAGACACGAAACCAATAACATGCAGTAACATGTGTTTCCATATCCGCACCAACCCTTACTGTATAGTACAGTTCACCGTCAGTAGGTTCAAAGGTGTCAATAACAACATTTTTGATTGCTTTGACTTCTGGAAAATTAAGAATTTCATCAACTTTTCTTTTGACAAGATTTTTGTCTGTAATCTCGTCACTTTCAACCACAATTTTCCATTCGTTATTAAACTTCCTGAAAACGAGATAAGACGGATAATCATTCGTTTTTTTATTTACACTTACACGTTTAACAAAATCACAACGATATTCGTTATCGTTTATTTGTTTAACATCAATATTGTTATCCAATATTTCTTGCTTGTACCCATTGGATTTCTGTAATGAAGATTGTTTTTTGCTGTAAACTTTGTCTTTGTTTAATGTTGTGCCATAAAACGAGACATTCGAGTTGTATAAATCAGCAAATAAATTTACAAAGTCTAATGAATGTGCTCCATTCCATTCGACAACCAATTGTGGCAATATATCTTCTATGTTGTCAATATTGCCTTGTTTTGGTTTCGTTTTGCTATAAATTTCATAATAACCTTCGTCATTGTAGATTAGAGTTGTAAAATCGGCACCTCTGACTATTCTCATTATTTTTTGATTTGTATCTGTGCTATAATAGACATGGTATTCCATGAAAACACCTTCATCGTCTTTTTTTTGTTCCGGCTTACCTGTGATAATAAACAAATTTGTCTCTTTGTCAGTAATACATTTTATTTCAGTTTGTCCGAAAAATATCTGTGTTTTTAATGGTTTCCACAGACCTTCACCTTCTATGCGTATCCAACTATACGTATCAGTTTTTGTTAAAAATGCCGGATTATCATGCTGGTTTAAATCGTTAACCGCCTGTATTTCTTCTTGTGTTGATTTACGGTTTTGCAGAAAATAAACTACTGAAAAAGACAAGACAGTTAGTAAGAATATAGCACCAACCACGATAGACAATTTTGTGAGAATTTTGGTTCTTCTTTCATTTCTGATTAGTTGCCTATTGCGTTGTTCTTCTTCAGTACGGGCTTGTTCTTCTTGTTGCTCCCGTTCCCGTTGTGCTACTTCTTTGAGCCTAAATTCTTCATATTCTTTTTTGATCTTTTCTATTTCAAGTTCAAGGTCATAGTCATCAAATGGTTTGCCGATTGTTTTTAAGTTACGTATCGCTTGCAAACGAAAATCTATTGCAGGAGATGATGGGAAATGTTGAGTTTGTTCATTTTCCTGATTGTTGACAATCACTGTTTGAGAACGATTCTGCGAAACCATCGCTGCAATGGTTTCCCGATGCCTTTCTTCCTGTCGTCTGACATTTGGCATACAAATTGCGATAATAACTCCTATCCAAGAGAGAAAGAAAGAAAAGAATAACCATAAACATCCGGAATATCCTTTGTAGGACATTACCCATGTCGTTATTACCTGTGGTAAGAAAATTACTAAAATTATAATTGCTACCACAGAAGCTACCACAGAAGATCCAACTAAAGCTATTAATTCGTCCATAAGATATTATTTTTAGTTAATTTTAAGTCCTTTAGTCCCATATTTAATCGCGAGTGAGAATTTTAATGAATTGTGATACTGTTCCACCAATCGGGATCTGGAAGTTTTTTACATTTGCTTGTGAAAACTTTATATTCGTCAGATTCCATAGGAGCATAATAGACTTTAGAAATTACTCCGGAAGAGTTAACTTGAAAAAGATAGCAGCCTTCATCAAGAACTTCCGTTTTTTTAAAAGAGCGTTGTTCCAAATAGCCTGAATTAGACTTATAGACAGACATTACGGCATAATAAGGTTCTTTATAAGACTCGTTATAAGGAGGTGGAAGAAAAAGTACCACACAAGTGCCGAAGTTAGGAACATTATAATAGTTAGAACCGACAAAAAAGTCTGTGATTATGGCAGCAGAATATTTTGAATTAAAGAAAAACATCCCGGAGCGGGAAAGATACTTGACGAGGTCAGGGGTAGTAAAAGAATCAAAGCTGGCGTTACGGACGGTATAACCGTCTAATACGTCTGGAATGCGATTGAAACTATCCAATATTTCTTCAAGAACAATGGTGCGAGAATTAGAAATATGCTCAAAAGCTATTGCATTAAACGCTGCAATAGCATCGGAAATTGACCCTCCAGCATGTAATACGGAATCCTGGGCAATTTGAGCAACTGCTAAATAATCTGAAACATAATTTATTTTACCAAGCTTTATAGCTTGTTCGATTTTTTCGTGACTTGTTAAATGGACTTTTGCTATATACCAAAATGGAGAATCTTTGTCGAATTTAGCAAGTTCAAGAACATAAAGACCTTCAGAGATAATGAAACCACCATCACAAGATTCTTCAGTATAAACGAAATCTCCCTCTAACCAGTTGCCATTTTCCTTATCTCGGAATGCACAA
>JAITTF010000342.1 GCA_031287215.1 Bacteroidales bacterium | reverse complement strand
TCATTTTTATTTTTATCGACATAAAGTCTTATTTTGTAGTAGTTTTGTGTAGTATTTGGAGTAATATCAATTACGCTCAGTTTGATATTTTTTTCTTCAATCTCTTTCACAAACTTCGCACGGAAATTTTTTTTCCAATTAATGACGGTTTTAATAGGGTTTAGGAGCAGATCGTCATCCTCTTCGGCATTATAAATAGAAATTTCTTTTATTTTTTTTTGATAATTCCAGATGATTTTGCCATCACAACGGTAATCATTATCGGCATCCGTAAAGCTATATTTATCTCCTTTTATGGCAAAAGAGCCTTTCTGAGAGTCAATAACTTTATTTTCTTTTTCTGTTTTACAAGTATAATCGATTTTAACCGTACTATAACTCTGATATTTAGTGCTAATTTTATCCAAAGTCTGAGTAGCACCGCCATCTAAGTGGGGTTTTGTTGAACTGAGTTGCCCTTGATTTTGCTGTTGTGCCCACATCGGAGCCACCGTAAAACAGAGACTCATGATGATAAAAACTATTTTTTCCATTGTAAAATAATATGACTTGCAAAGATACAAGAATTTTTTGAATTATTCCTATAAATTATTACTCTACAAAAGAGTAAATTGAATGTTCAAATTGTTCTTTAGCATATTGAAGGTCAATAATATATTTTTTCTTCTTGGTAGAGGGCAATTCGTACATAGCATTACTCATGATTTTTTCGGCAATAGAACGCAACCCTCTGGCACCTAATTTAAGTTCTATCGCTTTATCTGTCATATAATCAAGCACGTCATCAGAAAATTCCAACTCTATACCATCAAAAGAGAAGAGCTTTTTATACTGCTTAATGAGGGCATTTTTAGGTTCCAACAAAATGCGTTTTAAAGCTACTTTATCTAATTGTGTCATAGAAGTAATCACTGGAAAACGACCACACAATTCAGGGATCAAGCCAAAAGTTTTAAGGTCATGACTGGTGGTATATCTAAGCATGTTATTTTTGTCGATATTTTTCGTTTTCTGGTTATAGCCGATGACGTTGGTATTCATTCTTTCGGCAACGATTTTATCGAGGCTATTAAAAGCACCGCTTGCGATAAATAGAATATTTTGTGTGTTAATCTGAATAAATTTTTGTTCCGGATGTTTTCTTCCCCCTTGTGGAGGAACATTGACGATAGCTCCTTCCAACAATTTGAGCATTGACTGTTGCACTCCTTCTCCCGAAACATCTCTTGTAATAGATGGATTATCACCGCCTTTACGAGCTACTTTGTCTATTTCATCAATAAAAACAATTCCTTTTTCTGCTTTTTCCACATCATAATCGGCAGCTTGTAATAGACGGGTAAGAATACTTTCCACATCTTCGCCTACGTAACCTGCTTCAGTAAAAACGGTAGCATCAGCAATGCAGAACGGCACGTGTAGCATGCGGGAGATGGTTTTAGCAAGTAAAGTTTTGCCGGTACCGGTATCTCCAATCAGGATAATATTAGATTTTTCAATATCCACGTCCTCCGCATCTTTAGGAGGATTCAGGATGCGTTTATAGTGATTATAAACTGCTACCGCGATGACCTTTTTGGCTTCCTCTTGTCCAATCACATAATCGTCCAAGAATGATACTATCTGCTTGGGTTTTAGGAGATTAAGCCTATTTTCTTCTTTAGGATTCATGAAAGACCTTAAGTCATTTTTAAAGTCTTTTACTAAAAAATGGGCTTGTTCGACGCACTCTTGGCAGATCGACGCCTCTTCACCATGAATAACTAATTGAGTAAAAGGAATCTCTTGTCCACAAAAATGGCAATGATTTTCCGAATTTTTCTTATTGTTTTTCATTTTTAGTTTTCTCATTTATCAGCACGGCGTCTATCATGCCATACTCTTTTGCCTCTTGAGCGATCATCCAATAATTGCGATCGCTATCTGCCCAAACTTTTTCGTAGGTATTATGGCTATGAATAGCAATGATGTCGTAGAGTTCTTTTTTAACTTTCTGAATTTCGCGGGCTTCAATTTCAATATCTGAGGCTTGACCTTGAGTACCCCCCATAGGTTGGTGAATCATCACGCGGGCGTGAGGAAGTGCAAAACGTTTACCTTCAGCACCGGCACACAGTAAAACGGCTGCCATGGAAGCTGCCATTCCGGTGCAAATGGTTGATACATCAGGTTTTAGATATTGCATAGTATCATAAATGCCAAGACCTGCATAAACACTGCCGCCAGGGGAGTTGATATAAATCTGAATATCTCGCTCTGCATCCTGAGATTCCAAGAAGAGTAATTGTGCTTGTATAATATTCGCGACGTCATCATATATAGGTACTCCCAAGAAGATGATCCTATCTTTCATCAAGCGGGAAAAGACATCCAATTGAGTGATATTCATCGGGCGTTCTTCGATGATGTAAGGAGTAATATAATCGTTTGAAATAGAAGTATAACGGTCAAAATTCATACTGCTAATGCCCTGATGTTTGGTGGCAAATTTTCTAAATTCGTTGTAATCCATGACTATTCTGTTTTGGTGGTTGATTTTTTTGTAGTTTTCTTAGCCGTAGCAGGTTTGTCGGCCGTTTCTGATTCAGCGGTTACTGTTTCATCTGCTTTTTTAGTGGTATTTTTTTTCTTTTTTTTATCTTCAGGAGCATCTTCTCCCTTTAGGAAGGCTACAAAATCTTCAATTTCACCTGATTTGTTATCCACTTTTAAGATGGTTTTCAACACTTTACCCATTTTTATATCAAAAAGATTATCATAAATACGATTATAATCTTCTTTTTTAGCCAGTGCATCGTTGACCAATTTTTCTAAATAATCTTGCATTTCATTGATGTCGTATGCTGCGAAATAGAGTTTGTGAAAATACTCTTTTACATAGTCTCTAACCTCTTCGTTAGTAACGTTGATGTTATTCTCATGGGCTATTTTATTTTCAATAAATTGCCATTTGAATGATTTTTTCATATCATCGTACTCTTTTTCGATTCTCTCTTGAGTGAAATCTTTTTGAGTCATCAAGAGGTAACGTTTTACAAAATCATCAGGTAATTCGATAGTTACATTATCAATAAGTGTAGCAATGGCGTTATTTACAAAATGTTTATCGGTCTCTTCTACCCAATGTTTTTCGATCATAGAAGCTGCATATTGTTGCAATTCTTTTTCATTGGTAATCGTAGTCTCGGCGTGCAATTTTTCAAAAAATTCCTCATTAATTTCGGCAGGAGTAATTCTATCAATACTTTTAATCGTAATCGTATAAGTATATGGATTTTCAGGATCAATGGCAGCAGCATCAATTTTCAAGAATTGAGCAATTGAGTTTTCCTCTTTGAAAATAGTTCTCAGCGAAACTTCTACCTCATCATTTTGTTTTTTGCCGATAAACAGTTTTTTACCTTTATCATTCAGCGTATTGATGTAAAAATAGCCGATATTGTCATCATAATTTACAGTCAGATGATCGTCTTCCAGTTCTATCACTTCGCTGGTAGAGAAAACGCCGAATTGTTTTCTTAAGGAAGCAATATATTCATCAATTTCTTTTTGAGAAGCTTTGATAGAAAAATAGGTAACTTCCGGAAGTGCATCCAAATTGATGTCAAATTGCGATTTTAAGGCATATTCAAAAGTAAAAATAAAATTTTCATCTTGGTCAAGGTCAATTTTAGATTTAGCTTCCACAGGGAGTGGCTCTAAGATGATATCTAAATTATTATCTTTCAAATAGCCATATAATTGTTTTGAGATGATTCCGTCAATTTTTTCCGATAATACACTTTTATAGTACATCTTTTTAATCATCTGCATAGGCACGTTTCCAACTCTAAAACCGGGAACCAAAGCCTTTTGGCGCATTTTTTTTAATTCATTTTCAACCTCTTGGGTATAATCTTCTTTAAAAATTTCGATTTTCAATTCCTGAACTAAGTCAGTAACTTTCTCATTAACAATGTTCATTGCAATTATTTTTGTGTAAAAAATTTGGCTGCAAAGATACTAAAAAAATATGTTTTAACGTTTTCTTTTTTTGTGTTTTGTATTTTGTAATAATTACTTATCATGAAAATGATATTATTATCATAATTGCCTGTTAAGACTATGAAATATTTTAATAAAAAAAAGAGAGATTTTAGTGTTGTCTCCTTATCTCAACTGACTTGGAAAAAGTTTAAACAGGAGAAACAGGGAATGGTTGCTTTAGGTTACATTATTTTTATGATGCTGATTGCCATTTCAGGGTATTTAATTACCCCCGATAGTTCGCAGGATTGTAATCACCAACAGTTGGAAATTGCCCTCAAAAAACCGGGTTTTACGGTCGATATTGTACAAATCAAAAACGATCATGAAATCAATACATCAAATTGGTTTCATAAAATGTTGTTTGGTGAACAACTCGCATACAGAACTATTCCTGTTGAAGAATATGCACAAACTCAAGATAGCTTAAGGGTACAACTGTATGGATTTCAAGATCAATTTGCAACGGTCATGTATGCACGCTCTGATTTATCTGATGACCATCCTGTTGTCAAAAAACATTTTTGGTTAGGAACTGACCGTTATGGGCGGGATGTGCTGAGCCAATTGATGATTGGAAGCCGCGTAAGTTTGTCGGTGGGCTTTATTTCTATCTTAATTGCACTGTTTATAGGGGTTCTTTTTGGTGCTATTGCCGGTTATTATCGTGGAAAAATTGATGATGTACTCATGTTTATTCTTAATGTAGTATGGTCGATTCCAACGGTATTATTAGTTATTGCCATTAGTTTTGCATTAGGAAAGGGTTTTTGGCAAATTTTTATTGCTTTAGGATTAACAATGTGGGTGGATGTAGCAAGAGTCGTGCGCGGACAAGTAATGGCTATTAGAGAACAAGAGTATGTAGAAGCTTGTAAGGTTTTAGGATTTAGCGATACAAGGATTATCTTAAAACATATTCTGCCCAACATATTAGGTTCGGTAGTGGTCATTTCA
>JAITTF010000330.1 GCA_031287215.1 Bacteroidales bacterium | reverse complement strand
TACCAAGACTATTTTCCTGGATTGGATAATAAAGAGAATTTGCAATATTTAGAGAAGCTGCAAACAAATAAATATTTTGCAAGAATTGTAACTAATGAAGAATCTACTTTCTATTTACTGCAAAATACTGAAGACGCTAATGATCAATTCCAATTTGAAATAAGTATGAAATAATATTAATGAAAGGGCTGATCCTTTATCCAAAACAGGATCAGTTCTTTTTTTTAAATTTTTACAAAATGAAAAACAACTTCTTTCTATTAGCATTATTGGCAATATCCATTTCTTGTTCTTCGCAAAAACAAGAAAAAAATCCAGAATACCCCTATAAAGACTATATTACAGAAACAAAAAAAATGCCTTTCTCTAACAATGATTTCTATTATCAGTTCACAAAACAGGTTTTCACAATAAATACCAATTGTTATTTATCAATTTTGAATCTAAAAAAAAATCAACTTACTATTTTTGAAATTCCTACTTTTGAATTAGTTTATCAAAAGGATAATATTGATTTTGGAGGTATAGTTGCTGCTATTGATATTCATAACTTTGACACAATATATGTTATCATAAACAAAACATTGGTGCAGACAGACACCTCATATAAAGTCGTTAATAAATGGACAATAGACCCTATTTCGCAAGAATATGGAAATGATTATTATATTGGAAAACCATTGCACGTTGATGAACCGTATTTTTATGTAGGACATTATCCTAATCATGCACTTGTGACAAAACAACGTAGAACAACATATTTTTCTAAACATCACATCATTAAACTATCATTTTGTAAAAGCGATACTATTTTGAATTACTATGGCAAATTTCCTGACGTATATCTCAAACACAATTATGATCTTGATCTATGTAGATTTACGATTAAAGATTCCTTCATAATCACCTCTTTCAAAGAGACCGACAGTATCTACATTAACAATAAAGCTATAGCATCAGTCCGCTCAAATTATTTTACAAAAAATAAAGAGAAAGATATTTCTAAAATAAACGATACGGAATACAATAATAAAAGAGCAACAGAAAATTGTCGTTACGGACCTTTGTTGTATAATCCATACACAAAACACTATTATAGAATGTTCCATTTTGCTACAAACTATAGAAACAAAGACGGGACGATAAATTCTCCGGACAATGCTAAAAAGTCTATTATTGTTACAGACACCAATTTCCATGTTTTAAAAGAAATTGTACTTCCTCCTGAATATTTTATATACGATTCCTATATTACACCCAAAGGTTTAATGATTAAAAGAGAAAATAAAAATGACAAGAAAAATATATATTTCGATTTTTTTAATTTGTAGTTTGTTTGCATGCGGTTCGTGCCAAGACCGCGAAAATAAGCATAGAACCAAAATATTTAGCAATTATCTACAACAAACGTTTCAAAATAACTTCACAAACGAGAAAACCATCTATTTTGTGATCACCTCAAATGGATGTCCTACTTGTAAAACAAGTTTACTCTCTTATCTCCAGACTCAAACCAATCATGTAACACTCATTGTTACGCAAGATTGGGACATCAAGTTACCGGATAATGTGGATGTATTATTGGACGAAGAAGCTTTTATCAATCGTTTAGATATGAAAATATCAGGCACTTATGCTCTTTTTATTAAAAACGGGAAAATAGTAAAAACCTTTTCTATTAATCCTTCTAACATTTCTTATTTAAATGAAAGGATTGACATCTTTTTCAAATCAGGCAATCAATTGTGAATGTCAATACAGGAAAAATAAAAAATATTTTTTCTGGTTAATTTTTTTATATGTATATTTGCACATTCCTTTACAAAATACTGTTATGATCAATTTAGCGCAAATCATCGGAAATCTCTCTCTATGGACTATGGAGAAACCTCGCGTGGCGCGCTATCCTATTCTATTCCCAAAATTACAGAAAATACTATCCAGGGGAGATAAAAACAGTTTTATTTGGTTTTTATGCAAAACTAATTTAGCTTGATTGGTGCGGTAAAATAGAGTTACCGCTATAAAAAACAACTACAAATAAAATAAAAAAATTATTCAAATAAAATCACCAATAATGAAACAAGACAATACAATAAAAATAGTGATTTTCTCAACTATAATATTTTGCATGATATTTAATGGGCAAGCACAATTGAAAGTAGAACAAAGCGGCAGAATAGGAATAGGCATAGCATCTCCAAATCCTGCTTATAAGTGCCATATTGATGGCAGTTTGTTCTTAACATTTCCTAATGACCCAAATGTTCAATTTGGATTTAAAGTTGGGTCAGTACCCGAAAATACTAACTATATCAATACTGTAATAGGTTCAAAAACAGACCAAATAGGTTTTTACTGGGATTCCAATATAGGCTATAATGATCTGTTAGCAGCTAATTTTTTAAAACAATCAGATGCCTCTTTAAAAAGCAACCTTACTCCTATATTATCTCCAATAGATAAGATAGCACTATTAAAACCATATCTCTATTCAATAAGTGCAAATTATTACGATAACGGGGAGCTTGTATTGCAAGAAAAACCGCAGTATGGTTTTATTTCACAAGAGGTTGAAAAGACATTAACTGAAGTTAAAATTACAGAAGATGGTAATGGTCTCAAACTCATGGATTACGACCAAATCATTCCATTATTAGTGGCTGCAATGCAAGAACAACAAAAATCTATTAGGAAAAGTGAAGCACTTATTACCGAATTAAACACGTCCATTTTAGAGTTAGAAAACCAAATAGTACTCCTGAAAGGCAATAATGCACCTGCCAATAATCCTCTTAATCATCAAGAAAAAACTGAAATAATTTTATATCAAAATGCACCTAATCCTTTTTCTACAAATACAACGATCAATTGTTTTATTCCTGAACAAATCAAAAATGCACAACTTTGCATTTACAACATGCAAGGAACTCAGATAGAGTGTCTTCAAGTCAACGGCAGAAATCAGACTTCCGTAGAAATACAGGCAGGGCAATTGACTTCCGGTGTATATATTTATTTACTTCTTGGTGATGGCAAAGCCAGTGAGGCTAAACAGATGGTATTAACTCGTTAAAATCAGATCGTATGAAAAATATTAATGATAAAAAAATAAGTTTTAAGAATAAAAACATCATCTTCATCCTATTTTTATTGACAAGCACCTTCATCTTCTCTTGTGAAAAAGAACCGGTTGATTATCGTGAAAAATGGGTCGGAATGTATGAATACAATAAAAAATATCAAGATAGACCAGTTGGATCAGGTTGGTTAAATGTAGTTGCAAAAGGAGATTCTATGATCTACATTACTGTATGTGGGGATCTCGAAGCAACCGTTGATGGCAGTTTTGGCAGAAAAGAATTTAGCATAAAGGGCTATTTTAAAGAAGATAGTATATATATTCTTTGTTGGGATGGCCCTCTTGGAATGGGAGGATTTACAAGAGAGTTTAGAGGCAAAAAACTTAAAAATTAACAGCCATGAAAAAAGAGATAATTTTTATAATTATGGCGATATTTCTTATAATGCCTACATTTAGTCAAAAACCACCACAAGATAAAAATTGGGAGGTGCTTTTTCAGGATAATTTCAACTCGTTTAATACAGGGTTGTGGTATAAAAGCCATAATGACATTCATGGAAATCCCTCAAAAGGTCAAGAAGAGTCGCAAATATATCATCAGAATAATGCTTATATTGACAATGGTAAACTGATATTAAGAACTCAACAGGTGAGCCCTTATCCGTGCCCTACCGGAAATGCTTGCCAATACGGTGGTTTTCACCAATATACATCCGGAATGATTCTTTCTAATGCGGCCTACCAATACGGCTATTATGAAATCTATGCTAAATTACCTGCAAGTAGCGGCTATTGGCCCGCTTTTTGGTTGTGGGCTAATTCTCCTGACAACACAACTATTGATTGTTGGTATAATGAAATAGATATTTTTGAAGCGAAAGGAGATAAAATTACTGCTATTACAAGCAATGTTTGGTACGGTTTTGGATGTCCCCTCGAAGAAACAATTGACACCGTAACGAACGTTCATTCGCATTCGTGGAATTATTCCACAGGCTATCATTGGTATGGTGTAGAGTGGAATCATAAAACAATTACTTGGTACGTGGATAGAATAGAAGTAAGGAAAGAAAATAATAATTTTGGAACCACCGGCATACAACATCCCATGCAAATTATTATCAATGTTGCATTAGAACCAATTAACACAAACAGGTCTAATCAGATATCATCTACAACTATTTTTCCGAATTATATGTATATCGATCAAGCAGATGGTTATCGTTTAAAATATGATTGTAATGCAGTAATAAATGAGATACCTAATTTCAACACCTTTAATTACAGCGTGAAAAAATCAATAAATTTGAGTGGCTCCTCCGTCATACCGGCAAATAGTAATATCACTTTAAGAGCTACCGATTTTTTAGAATTGAACGCCAATTTTACCGTACCATTAGGAGCTACATTTACATATATCCCTACAGAATGTGCTCCTTAAATATGAACAAACACTTAATAGCGACTAATTAAAATTCAGTCCGTATGAAAAATATTAATGATAAAAAAATAAGTTTTAAGAATAAAAACATCATCTTCATCCTATTTTTATT
>JAITTF010000309.1 GCA_031287215.1 Bacteroidales bacterium | reverse complement strand
AGTGCCTGCACTCCCATCGAGATATTAGCCCCACCATGTGGCGAATCGTAAGAGATGTATAAACGACAATTGTGTTTGCCGTAATTAGTCGCTGCATCATGAGGATGTGATTCCATGTAGGCCAACGCATAACGGGTAATCTGTCCGCCCATGCTGGGGCCAATCACTACTATTTGCTCGTTGCTGTTACTCTCTGCCAACCTGTTATTTATCCAGTTGATTACCTGGATGCACAACATGGCATTCTTCTCTATATACCCCCCACCTTCACGTGGATCTAAGATTACCAGATCGTACCCGTAATCCTCCAATAATTGACGCCCGATGTTCAGGGAATCTGCATTAGGATCAGAATTTGGATAATCAAACATTTTCCAAAGTGAATAACCGCCAAATTCGCTGGTATTTTGTTCGAAATTCCTTTTATTACCGGGATCGAACCCGTCCACCATTAAAATAGGTTTGCGCAAAACCCTGTCGGAATTGGCGTAATATATGCGAACATTGCCGGTATAATATGTCGAGTCATTGGAATCCGTTATAAAAGGACAAGCAATTTCTGCCGTAAAGGGAGCATGTGCTTCACTCCCATTGCCTCCTTCATAATAGCGTATCCATGGCCAGCCGCTTGTCTGGTGGCCATGTCCTCCTTTTGCATCATCTCCACCAGCTAAATTTTTATTTCTTACTGTGATTTGCGAAAATGAGGTGAGAGTGTCTCCATTAGCCAATATAGCCTTAATAGTGAGATCATAAGTGGTATAGGTTGGATAATGAATCACAACAGTAGCATTTAATCCTATAGGTTGCAATCCGTTGCCTACACCAAAATCCACCAAAAGTTGACTGATGGAATTAAGGGTGTTATCAAAGCGTAGCATGTCGCTAAACCGAAAAGTGATGAAATTTGTATCTGCTACAGCAAGTAGCGGAGCGGCCATAAAGGCGGTAAACTCCGAATAGAGAGAAGTAGTAAAAGCACTGTTTTCGCGAATAACGCTGTCTGCATCAAAATAGAGTTTTTGCCAAATCAGGCTATCCGTAATCATATTGTATCGGTAGTGCATTAGCCCAATATCTACGACATCGTCTGATTGGGGTATTAATTTTTGCAAGCTGTCTGCACTGAACGGCAACCGTGCCGCAGGCAAAAACGCCGCCTCATAAAGTTCTGAATAGGCCTGCAAAAAGATGTCGGTATTGGCCGTATCTGGTTGCGTAAATTTGGATAAACCTGAAAATGGTAACACTCTATTATAGAGTACTCCTGTAGTGGCATCCGTTCGACTGACGTGCGTCAGCAAGCTGTCGAACATTTGGGTAAAACCCTGCATCTGCGCGTGCAATACGTTTACTGAGAACGATACAGTAAGCAGTAAAAAGATTAATAGTTTCTTCATTTGATTGTTGTTTTATTGATAAATGGATTATTTAAAAGTTATTGATTGTTTATAAAAAATTAGCGGACTTAAATATCCGCCTCTGAGGTCTTAAGCTACCTGATACCAAAATAAACAAGCCCGCATTTCTGCAAGCGTTATCACTTATTCTTAGTATGCTTGAAATTGCTTAAGTTTCAGAAGCAAAAATATAGCAAAACGCTATGTTTCATTTGTACTAATTGTTCTATTTACGTCATAAATTTATTTATAGTTTAATTGTCATTTGTTTTTAGTTTACTAATTTCCATTGATGATCATTTTTATCATGAAATTCTATTATACCATAATAAAGATCATAATATATCACGTCTATTTCATTATAAATTAGAGTGGGATCATAAGATAATACTGTCCTTGAAATTTCAAACACATTTTTATAAGTAGTACCATTTATATTACGGGTTAATTGATTTTGTTCAAAATTCAACGGTGTATAAATATCGACAATAACTCCAGTTAAATGTGATTTATACACATGATAAATATTATTTCGGGCTTTTTCTTGATCAATAGGATATGACCATATTTTTATTCCTATTTTTTTTTGAGAAGCAATATCAAAAAGATCTATTCCTTTTGATTCATAGAAAAAGTAATACATATTAGTGCCTCCCATGCCAACAAAAATCCAATCTTGGTTTATTTTATGAGTTATTTCAGAGACCTCAAATTTTCTTTCTTCCCCCACTTCATTCCTAAAGGTAAGGATTTTCCCTACGGTGTAGTGGGGCAGGAGTTTGTCTGCATCATTTTTGTCGAATTTATAGGTAACGGGGTCCCTGTCGCAAGCAGAGAATAGTAGGATTGCGGCGAGGAGTAATAATAAAAAGTCTACTTTTTTCATTGTTGTTGATTTTAAGTGAATCATACTGTCTTTTCTATCTATTTATATTTTTAAGTTCTGTTACGAGATGCAAAACTACGTAAAAAATTTCAATAAACGTATGCTTTTCTTAAGAAAAATAAATATTTTAAACGGAAATTTTTATATATATCTGATTTTTAATTAATTGTGATGGGAAAATTGTTGAAAACTTTTTTTTGAACTGGGGAAGAAACTGAAAATTAAAAATTACGGAAATTCATCGCCTAACCACAAAGATTGCATACCTACGGCATGCTGTAATTGCGGCCCTATTCTCCTTTTCTACCGAGCTATTCATCCCTAACGGGATGAAAGAATGTGCCTGCTGCTCCTACATTCTGCATTCTTAAATTTCTAAATTCCTAAATTCCTAAATGCTCTGTATTCCGTCAGATCCGTTCTCCATTTTTAATCACTAACCATTAATCATTACACTCTATCGGCAAGCTATCTACACTAAATGGCAACCGTGCCGCAGGCAAAAACGCCGCCTCATACAGTTCTGAAAAGGCTTGTACAAAGATGTCGGTATTCGCCATATCCGGCTGTGTAAATTGTGTTAGCCCTGAAAATGGTAACACTCTATTATAAAGGATACCAGTTGTGGCACCGGTTCTACTAACCTGAGCAAAAACACTGTCATAAGATGTTGTGTAATCAAAAGTTTGGGCTTTAAGATGACCCATTGAAACTGCTGTAATAAGCAGTAAAAAGTGAATTAAATTTTTCATTATTATTTTTTTTGTTATTAATGTGTATAAAATGATAACCGTGAACTCTAACTTAGTTGCTAAGATTCTCGACTATCTACCTTCTAATCATTAAAATCCACGATTTCTCATGGCATTTAATGCTATATTAGAAGGTTGCAAAATTGTCGAGATTTTCAGCATCTAATAGCAAAATGCTATATCGTTATATGTAATTATTGTTAAGTTTTCATACTATGATTTGATTTATTGTTAATATGTATTTAGATTTATTGATTTACTTTATGTCTTACGAGTAAAAATAATGTATCGAATGAGTATTTTTTTGTATCTTTGATGTCTTCAAAATAAATGTGTGGGTCATTCCCATGCGGAGCCCTAAAATTTGACAAACTCCCATAGTATTTTAATTCTGTTGGGAGGGACTCTATATCAGAAGTCAGCTCATAGCAATCTACTTTTGTTCCATCAATTTTTTTTACGAATTTAAAAGAATAATATCCATTAATATCAGTATTAACATAATCATAATGAGTTACACCAAATATAAGTGCTCCACCGCCATCAGATTTAATACTCCATGTAATGTTATTAATAGGCGCAATAGAGTCGTTTTCAAATTTCAAAAAGACATATCCTTCCCCTGTTTTGTTTGAATAATATTGTATCCTGTTCCCATTTTCATCTTTTTCGCAACCACTAAAGAGTAGGATTGCGACGAGGAGGAATAATAAAAAGTTTACTTTTTTCATTGTTGTTGATTTTAAGTGAATAATACTGTCTTTTCTATCTATTTATATTTTTAAGTTCTGTTACGAGATGCAAAACTACATAAAAAAATGTCTCGTTGGGCTTTTTTAATTGAAAATTTAAAGTTGAAAATATATTATAAAGTACTGAAATACATGCTGTTGTGTATAATAATTTGTTGAAAACTTTTTTTTGAGCTGGGGAAGAAACTAAAAACTAAAAATTAAAAATTACGGAAATTCATCGCCTAACCACAAAGGTTGCAAACCTACGGCATGCTGTAATTGCGGCCATATTCTCCTTTTC
>JAITTF010000155.1 GCA_031287215.1 Bacteroidales bacterium | reverse complement strand
TTAAACTGGTCGTCTGAGAGGGGTAGGGTGGAGTGATACATGGGTGGTAGTATGGGGTAGAAAGGGGGTTTTGGGAAGGACTGATGTGCTGATGAAATAGCTTCGGGCAGTATGCCCTTTAAATATTAGCGGTACAGTGTTCGGTAGATTATCGCTTAAAAATACACCTTTGACAGGGCGTACTGCCAACAACTGGATAAGGTTGTTGTTTTTATCGAAATAACTTAAGTTTCTAACATACATCTGTATAGGGAATCCCTCTGTAAAGACCATTTTCATGAGGTATTCAATCGGCTGCATATCACCGATATTTTCAAAAAGCTTAGGATATTTTTTACTTAAACTCTTTTTGCTATTTTCAAGATAGTCTCTATGTTCTTCAAATCCTTTAGCGTGACCATTTAGGCGAACATAAAAGGATTTATCGCTATAACTTAACCCGGAATTATCGACTTCGTCGACATTATCGGCGATCTCCATTTGGCTTATAGTATCGCACACATTCATTCCCTATAAAAGTCTATCCATGCTAGACTTTTTCAATCAATTTTTTTTGTGGTACAGCAATTCTGCCATTCTAATTTAAGCAGGCAGTGTTGTCAAGAGAATGAGGCAATATTTTATGTGGAGGTCCTAGGAGGTGTCATAGGCCCTTTTTTGTGTCCTCTACAACAGTAGAAGTCCAGTTCTTATGCTAATTATGCTGAGATCACTATTAGAGAGTCCGGCAGTATAGCTATTTTAGGTTTTCCTGAGTTAGGACCTGTAAACAAGCTTGTTTACAAGTCCTAATCGCTTCCCTCATATTCGTCGCCTGATTTTAGTTCAATAAGGTAGATGTTTTGGTTTGATTGTCAATGGGTATGGAATAAGACCTTCTTGTTGTAAATACACTATCAACTGTTTTTGCGATACAATGTTTTTAGCCAGAAACTGGATTGTCCCGTCCCCTTGGGAGCCTACCCCCTTTCCTCCGTAACTAAGTGACTGAACTATTTTATCATTGAGAAATTGATGGAGTTTAGGGGCACTTAGTTGTTCGGGGGAGGCTGGGGCTATCATTACATCAAATAATTTCTGTGCTTTAGTCATAAGTTGACCAAGAGATACTACATCACCATTCTTTATATATCCAATGGCTAGACCTACAATTTCTTGATTTTTGGTCCCTAATGCCTCATGGACATTCTTTTCTTTCTCATTTGTCGCGAAAGGGTAACACTTATTTAAATCTGATAGGATTCTAATAGTATCTTTTTCCGCATTTAAGTTAGCAAAGACCAAATATAGAGGCTCTTTGCTAACTAGCCTTTCCACTTTAATTTTGTCGCCATCGAAATGTATGCAGACTGGTGAACCACCAAATGCACAGGCGTGATCGAGTCGTCCACATCGAGACTTAGTCCGTCGCTCACCCTTAAATGCAATATTCATCTCTCCTATAGTGTTCAGGTTGAGCTGATATAACAAATTAAATGCTCTAGTAACCAGTACACAAATGGCAGCACTTGATGAAAGACCCTTCTTTATGGGAAGGGTCATTTTTTTAATAGTAATTTTTAAACCACTGACATTATAGTGATCTTTGATATAAGAGGCAACTCCAGCTACATAGGAGAAATAGCTGTTCGAGACTGCGATATTCCGCAGTTCTTTCGTCTGTATGGTACTATCAAAATCGAACCAAATATCTCGTAGCTCTTCTGATTCATTATGTATTATAAAACGGTCAGATCGCTTCACTTCTGCATAGATACCCTGCTCAATACTGGCCACAATTGCCATACCTGGTACGATATTAGCGTTGATCTTACGGTGTAAACCAGCCCAGTCGCTATGCTCTCCGAAAAGACAGAGTCTGCCAGGAACGAATATTTTTATAGATTCAGTTATCATTTTTGTATCCGTTAATTGTGGATTTCCCCCGTTTTAATGGATAGGAAGTTAAGTTATACTTTTCCCAGCTGTTAATGTGACTGGAGCATATCCAAGCACCGGATGTCTACAGCCATCTTTTTTATATACATAAGCATCAAATATATTTTGAAAGAATATCTTTTTTAACTCTCGCATCACATAGAGTTAAAGCCTTAATTGCCAATATTTGAATACAATCAAATATCATAATAGATGAATCATAAAATTTATTAAAATATGATAACTCTGTACAACCTAAAACAATATTACAAACATTTTTCTTTTTTAGTTTTTGAATGATTGATTGAAATAGTAAATAATTGATACTTCCCGATTTTATACTATAGATTAATTGCATAACTTCTTCTTGTTCATTTGTATTTAATTGGATATACTCTATACCATTTTTTTTAAATTCATCTTGAAATAAATTATTGCGTGCTGTTCCCGTTGTTGATAAGACACATGCAGATTTTATTTTTTTAGTATACAATACGTTAACTGTCTCTTGAATAATATTGATAAGTGGAACTGGACAATCTCTTACTAATTCAGAATAAAAACAATGTGCTGTAATACAAGGAATTGCAACATACTCAATATTGCATTTCACAAGATCTGCAATTACCTTTTTTATCACAGGCACAGGAGAGTCAGTAGTATTTTCAAGCAGAAAATTAGTTCTATCTGGAATTGATGCACAACTAAATAGGACAACATCTATATGCTGTTGATCTTTTTCGGCATCAGTAAATTCTATTAAATTCTCATAAAACAAAGCTGAGGCTGCTGGTCCCATTCCACCAACGACACCAAGTTTTTTCATTTTTTTGCCTCGTTACTTTCGGAACGCTTTGTAATTCTACCTGCATACGCCTCGTTTGACAAACTTGTCCGCAACGCTTTTGCACAATAATATGGTTTATAGTTATATTGCTTGTTGATTTCTTCAAGTTGATAAAAGAAATTAATAATGTCAAGAAATGCAGGTACACTACAATCTAATGTATTCCCTTTATCAAGATGCAATACATTAGCACTGCAAATAATGCCCTTTCTGGAAAGTTGAGTACAAGCTGTCAACAAGTCCTGTATTGGCTCTAATCCAAGCACAAAATTAGTCCATGCATGTCCCTGTCCAAATATTTCAACTGCCTTTTCAAGACGTTCGACAAAAAAATCATAGCCTAAATGATCTTTACCTGGGCAATATTTCTTAAATGCGTTTCGAGTTGCTGCCTCTAAATTAAAAACAACGGTAGATATACCGCTTTCCTTCATCCTATAAAGTATATTGGTATCAATAGGTGGTGTCACAACGAGAATAATGCCTTCTGGCGTTTTTTTTGCAATTACATCCTTTATTGTATTTGCAATTTGCATAAACACCTCAGATTCTGCATCTAACAATGTGTCAGACAAATTTCCCGCAATAAGAATGATGTGTACATGTTCTTTGTAACAACCATCATTAATTGCCAGCATTGCTGCTTCACGAAGATTATTGAGATAAGTTTTCTCAATGTTTTGCCATGAGAAAAAATTCTTGCTTAATGAAACAGCATTTAGTGAATCTGCATCAATAAAAGAATTAGTCCCGCAAAATTTACAACCCTTCGAAATAGCGCAACCTTTCCATGGTATTATATTGAATTCATCAAATCCACAAGATGTAACATATTTTTTTACGAGATCTCCGTTTGATATTTTGCTTGAATAATAATGCGGTTCTTGAACAAATGTACAATTTACATTTTCGATAATTTTGTTATTGTCTATGGCAATAAGTTCGCCTTTTATATTTGCATCAAGATAAATAGGATCGTTATTTCCATTTGGCGCAACACATGAAACAACTACTTCATAGTGATTATTTCCGGTAATACACAGTTCTTGTGGTCTTGATACCTCAGCATTTACCGGCATATTATACACCCGGTTTTGCCCCTTTGCTTTTTGTGCAATAGCAACCTCAAGTGATTTCGGTGAAAATATCACACCACCTGCTAATATTCTGCCTTTTAAGTAAGTTTCCTCTTCAATTTCCCATTCATCAACATCGATTGCCATTTTTGCTCCTTTTCAATTCTGTTTGTAACGAAATAAACCACTGCACATGAAAAAACGCCATAAAGAATGGATACACAATGGCAGGTACCAATAAATATATCGAATTTTTAACAATAAATAAAGCACTTACCAAAATATATGCTAAGAATACGAACGCGCCTAAATGAAAGAAAAAGACGCATAGAATCAGATGAACAATCCACAATCCATGATATGCTATACCATGTAATATAATTTTTAATCGTGCATCGAAATTATTAGCCCCTACTAATAAACTCGCATATCCTGTAGCCCATCGTGTTCGTTGCTTCCAAAGCCCTGTGCAGGTGATATTGGGTATTTCGTATCCTAATACTTTCTTTGATATTGTTGCACTAATTTTATGCTGATTTATATATAAACCCAATGCTAAATCATCAAGAAAAGTATCTATTTCACTTGGTAATTTGTCAGCAAATGTGCTTCTCTTTATCCAAAAACATTGACCTGGAATTGATATACCAATCCCAGCTTTCCATAGAAACGGGCGGATTATAGTGTGTGAAACTAATTTGTCAATACTAATTATAGTTGACACAAATGAATATTTCTTTTGAGATCTTATTTGTCCCCAGCCAATGTCTGCTTGCGATTTTAGCATATCTGAAACAAAATCAAGCATCACTTTAATGTCGGTACTCATATCAATGTCAATGCTTAAAAAATATGCTGAATCATCGTTTTTTAAAAGATGAAGTAGCTTTTTATATTTTGTTTTTTGCTTTTCATCACATACCACAAATTTAAAGTCACCGGATAGTTGATTATTAAGCGACTCTGCCAATAATTGCATTTCAGAAGTTAAATTTTCATTATCCCGTAAATAT
>JAITTF010000121.1 GCA_031287215.1 Bacteroidales bacterium | reverse complement strand
AGGTGCTGAACACCAAGTAACAATTAGCTCAAACGAAGGAAATTACTGCATCTTTCCTTACTTGATGCCCTCTGTCGGTATTACAGCCGTTAGTGCGAGGACCTCATCTACCTATGTCTAATAGAGTGTATTCCTCAGCGGGACAGGAAAAACCGCCTAATGGGGTGCTTGAAACCAGTTGTTCCAGTTTAAAGGCTTTACTGCCGGTGGTCTTGCTAAATTGTACCGACATAGGGCTATTTAAAAAACTTCAGGATTAGGTCGTCCTCTTTTTTGAGCTTTGCCTCGACAGCCTTGGGTATAGGTTTGCGTATTTGTGCTATAACTTCACGGGCAATCTTCTTGTCTTTTATCTCGGTGGGCTGCACCGGTTTGACTTTTACCGCCATTTTCTTACCTCTTACCGTAACTTTATCAGTTTTTTGGGGGATAGGCAAGGAAAAATTTGCCTTTTTCCCTGAAAATTGCACGTTTCGCCTCTATAAAAACCTCTTTAAAAGTGCAGTATGCAGGTCATGGGCTGCTCTTAACTAAAACGAGAATTGGACGCTTTCTATGCAAGTTTTATATATACAGAAAAGGGAAATCCTGATACGGCTCCTGAATTCCCTCCGCACACCCGGCGCCAGCATGACCGCCGCCCAGGAGAGGGATAGGACAAGTAGAAAAAAGCATATCAAAAATAGCGTTCCCAGCTTTTAATATCCTATATTCCGTGCTTGCTTAGTGGTATATTGACAATTTTTTTCGGCTATGTCATATTCTAAAAGCACATAGGGGAAAGAAGTTTTGACTATATGCCATTTTTCCTGAAATTTCCGGTAAGATTTGGGGAAAATAAGCTGGTCTACCGTTCTATGACATACCACGAGTTATAGAATGAGAAAATACATTTTAAGGAGGAGGCCAAAAATGGCAAAGTATTATTGTAAATGGTGCGGCGTTAATCACCCAAGTATTTCGGCATTGACAAGCGGGAATTGCTCGAAAAGTCCAAGCAAGAAGCATGAATTGTATGAAGGGTCCGAAAAATCCCAGTATGTTTGCAAAAATTGCGGATTAAAGTACCCGACTCTTTCCGCCCTTACAAGCGGGAATTGCTCAAAAAGCGCCAGCAAGAAGCATGAACCGGCATTATAAGCGGGGCAGCAGATTGTAGAAATTAGGGGGGAATTATGGAACCGGAATGTCCTTTGAAATGTCCTTTTATGCAAGGTAAGCCATGTGATGAACAATGTGCGTTATACATGTCACCAACAGTCTTAAAAGACAATGAATATGAAGATGATGAGAAAGGCATCGGATGTGCGATTTTGCAGATAGCACTGGAATTACATTCATCAAATGAAGAATAGGAGATTAACATGAAATTTGGCAAATGGACTAAAATTTTTGTATTAATTGCAATAATGGCTGCATTTATAGCTTTTATTGTAATAATTCCTCTCACTAATACAATGTCTGGGGCTGATTTAAAGGATAATTTTGTCGGAAATATGCTGGGAGCAATAATTACCGCAATTGTAACGGTTCTTTTGTTAAACGGACAAACATCAGCAGAAGAAGTTAAAGAGCGGAATGTCGCAGTATTTGATAAGAAATCAAAAATTTTCCAAAGATACATGAAAAAATTATGGAAAGTGCTTGATAATAATATTGTATCCAATGAGGAATATTACGATCTTGCAAATACATATATAACCGAGCTTGTTTTATATTTGCCAATAGGAAAAATGACAAAAAACAATATTATTGAAAATAGTAATATTGATTATACAAAAGAGAAAAATATGCCATGGCTAGATAAGAAATCCTGGGCAAAACATACTGCATCCGAAAAAATAGAGAAATGTCTCAAAGTCATTAAAGCAAATCGTGTTCAAGGTGACGAAAATCTTACAGATGAAAAAGAAATAAAAGAAAAATCCTGTATTTTCCGCAGTAGCATAGTTGAAATTATAAATGCGCTAGGTAATGAAATAAATCTTGGCGGTGGTGTTTCTATTAATACAATGGATGCACTTCTTGATAATATTGGCGGAGTCAAACAAAATAATTCTGCTGGTTCTGCCGTTGGTGATACTCCTTCACTTCCAGGACAAAACAATCAATCTGAAAAGTTTAAGGATATTCTTAAACAGAAATTAAATGAAGAAGTAAAAAGCAGATATAAAGAAGTTTTGAAGGAAGCTGAAAACTGGCAATTGTTAAGCAAAGGACAAATAGGCTGGGATTTGAACGAAGATAAATACTGCCTGGATTTTGAATTTAAAGATTATCCAATGATAAAACTGCGTTGTTGGCCTGATGAAAAAGGTTTTCATGTTAGTTTATTTGTGCCGTGGTATGCATATGGACTATGGCATCCTCTTCGTGATAGCCGTACACCAAAATATCCAGCGCGTTATCGTGTTCGATTATGGGAAAATGATGAAAATCTTTTGGAAAAACAAGACCCATGGTTTGATTTTACAAAGGGAGATGATGGATTTAAGAATATGCCTCCGGATCTTTCGTTGTTTGCAAGTCAGATAGCAAAGCGGTTTTCTGATTTTATACAGAATACAAAATGCAACAAACCGAACTTTGTAAATGTCTATGGTAAAGATTTGACTATTCCCGCTGCACTTAAAGCGATAGAGGATAAAGCCAAGCCAGACCCCAAAGAAATGCGTTTCTGGGAGAAAAAATGACTTACGATGATTTCATAACAGATTGGGAGTATGCTCGCCCGGAATATAAACCTTTCTGTTTTGATGGTGTTCTTATAGATGAGTATTGGGATAAGGCATCACCCAAAATAATGTTTTTGCTCAAAGAGACCTATGGTGATTTTGATGAAATTCGCGGTTGTACATTTGAAGGTAGCGGTGGAAGCACAACAATTTTTCGTAGGATGCGGATGTGGACTTATATTATTGATGAAGTAATAAATGGGGGAAATCCGTCTTATAAAGATACTTGGAAGGTAAAAGAACAGAAAAATGATAGTATTGCGTGGGTAAATCTAAAAAAGAAAGTAGAAAATAAAGTATATAGTAATGATTATGATATACTAAAATATGTTGAGAGAGATTGTGAATGGTTAAATGAACAAATTAGAGATTATATAAAACCAAATATTATATTATGTGGTGGAACATTTAAATATTGTAATAAACTATTTCAAAATATAGTTTCAATTGCAGATAGATTGTATA
>JAITTF010000095.1 GCA_031287215.1 Bacteroidales bacterium | reverse complement strand
TTGGGCATCCCCGTCAAAGGCACCACCTCAGTGTCTTACCACGACTCTCTAAGTCTAAAAATTTTTCTTTGGAATATTGTTGTAACATTTTTTCTGCAAATTTACTAAAAAAAACTTGTTTATTTTAAAATTTTATGTAAATTTGGAAATCAAAAAAATGATAACAATGTAAAAACACAAAAAAATATCAACGAAATAGCGTTATACAAAACTTGCATTTGAAACTTAGACTCTTTCAAAAAGCATATAACAAGAATAAGTAGAGACGCTCACGGTAGAAGTGGGCTTATTTCTTGTTATATAGGTAGTCTAAGACCTCAAATGCGGAAATGTAATAAAGTCCGCTTTTTTTATTAAAAATTTACCAAACCACCAAAAATATGAGCACTAAAACATTTTTCTCAACAATTTTTCTGTTGCTTTTAAGTTTTTTCTTAAAGGCACAAAACGCAGAACAAGCCAACTCACTTGTTTACCCCCGCTACTCCCTACAATCTTTGCCTGTCATTGTTGAGGGTAAAGATAGGGTTTGGGATTTTAGCGGTATTGGCATTAAGCCCGTGCCTTATGGAGGTAAACTGAAAGTGAAAACCGACATCAAAGAAGGTGTTTTCAATATCGACTGCTTTGACGGCAGGACTGTGAGTCGTAATTTCCTCAACGATAATGTTTTATATCAGAGCAATGTTGAACGTTTGGATGTGAAAATTGTGTATGACGACCCTAAAAAACTTGTTCGGTTTCCGCTGATTTATAATTTTGAGTTTGAACAGAATTTTACCGGCACAAAAATTGATAAATCTTCAAAAACAGAGAATTTTTCCTTGCGAGGGAGTGTTGAAATTGCAGGTGTCGGCAAACTTATTTTGCCAAACGGCACATTTGTTGAGCGGGCATTTTTGCTGAAAAACAATAAAGAAAATTTTGCTTTTTATGCCGATGGACTTTTGTTGCCACTTATAGAAGTTATTGATAATAAAGCCTTTTTCAATGATATTGATGTTGAAAATTTTAAGGAAGAAGTTATAAAAATGCCTTCGTTAAATACTTCTTCCGATAATTTAGTTGATGCTGTTTCTGTTTATCCCAACCCTGCTAATGATTTGATAAACATTGACTTTGATTTGAAAAATGCAACAAATATCAATCTTTTATTGCAAGATATTTCAGGCAAGCAAGTTGCGCAAAAACGTTTTCAATACGGCAGTGAAGGATTGTATAAAGAAACTTTATCCTTAAAAAATCTCGGAATTTTTTCTGCAACATATTTTTTAGTATTTGACCTTGACGGACAAACTGTCGTGAAAACTATTGTTCTTAACTAATCCCTCTAACCCCTAAAAAAGACATTATGAAAAGAATTTTTACAATATTTATACTGTTAGCTTTAAGTTTTGCAGGCTATTCGCAGGAATACGCTCCACAAGGTGGAGGCGGTGGTAATCATGGGGAACAGGCGGAAATGGGTAGTGGTTTTACGCCTGATTTTGCCAAATATATGCCCACCGTAACACCGAGTTTTCCATCACCGCAGGCAGAGGCATTTCAGATTTTCGGACAAATTCCTGTTTCGCTCTACACCGGCACTCCCGATATTTCCATTCCGCTTTATACGCTTACGGAAGGCGATATTTCCGTGCCGATAACTTTGGCTTATCATCCGGCAGGCAGAAAAGTAAACAGTCTTCCCTCTTGGGTTGGCTTGGGCTGGAATCTTAATGTTGGAGGGGTAATAACAAGGATTGTGAGAGGGAGCAGAGATGAAAGCAACAGGGCAATTGGCTCAAGTTATGGTGTAAGTAATTGGATAAGTTGGGGGCTTACCGGTGTACAGTATGAAGAAGACCAAAGTGCCAGCTATCCCAAAGGTTATATGTATAATAGAGAAAGATGGAATCCTTCGGAAATTCAAGCTCATATTGCCTCCGGCACCAATGTTGTTGATGGCAGAATGCCGGAACCTCCGGGTATGAGTTTTGATTGGACTATGGATGAGAGTGAGTATAGAAACTGCTACTGCTTCTGTGAAGAATTGTGTCCTTGTCGAACAGGTCATAATAATAACAATTACGGACCTTTCACATTTTTAGACCATCTGCCCGATAAATTTGTCTTTAATTTTATGGGATACAGCGGAAGTTTTTGGTGGGAAGATGGGGCTTTTAAGGTTTCTTCCGATGCCAATATTGAAATAGAATTTTATAAAGATAGAGATATTACTATTGATTTAAATTTCAACGATATAGATGATTTTAGTAAAAACTATTGTGCCGGTGAAGAGCAGTGCGAACAACATATTATTCATTTTAAGTTAAAAACTCCTGATGGTTTTGAATATGATTTTGGTGGCGACAGTAAAAGTTTTGAATATTCAACTCCTGTATCAGGAACAGCAGATGATATGGTTGTAAGTGCATGGTATTTAACAAAAATCACTTCGCCAAAAGGCTATGTGGTAACTTTTAATTATGAAAGAGGCAACAGTATTTACAATGTTTATCCGCATTTTGAGTATATCCGATATAAAGATGCAATAGATTGTGACAGCATGAGAATTCCTTCGCCACTCGGCAAAAAAGAAATAGCAGGACAATATATTAGTCCTGTGTATCTTAAAAGTATAAAATCATCTCTGTATAAAGTTGATTTTATAAAAACTGATGCTGATGTAATCGGATATCAGGTGCCTGAAAATAACAATTCACCTTTCTATAACGCCGGCAATATAAATAATACTAACAATCAATTCAAATTGGAAAAAATCAACATTTCTTATATCAGTAATGGTCATCTCAAAAAATTCAAACAATTTGATTTTGGATATATTGAAAACACTTCCGAACGTTTGAAATTGGAGACAATGCAAGAAAAAGGGATTATTAACAACATTGTTAATGATTCAAAAGGTTCTTATCACTTCTCTTACAATGCAAACAAATTGCCAGCACCTTTTAGAGAAAGCGACCATTGGGGCTATGCAAATTATGCAAGTTCCTCCAATACGTATGTGTTATCTTTTAATTTGACTGACTCCCCTGTAAAAAACCCCACAAACGACAGTGCTCTTTTTCTTGCGGAAATTTTACAAAAAATAGAATATCCGACAGGTGGATATACCGAGTTTCAATACGAGCCTCACAAATATTCCCTGAGGTTTATACCGAGTTCAGGTGAATTGAAACCTGAAAATGACATTGCCGGCGGTGTGAGGATAAAATCAATAAAAAGTTTTGACGGAATAAGCACAAAAGCCACTTCAACAAAAGAATATTTTTACACAAAATCAATTGATAATCTCTCAGGCAATTCCGGTGGAATTTTGTCGGGTTTGCCAACTTATGAGTTTGTTTTTGCTTTAAGCAACAATGGACCTTTTGAACCCGACAGTTCGGATAATCCTAATGACCCGGAAGGTAACGGAACTACTACACCTGCCGAACCCGAAGAACCGGATGAACCGGATGTCCCAGGTATAAACCCAATTGACCACCATAATTATTGCGCATTTGCAGCTGTCAAACACCAACAAACAGGACAGGAAGAATGGGCTCCTGCTTATATTGAACCGGGCTATCCTCAAAAAGCATTAAATTCAGGAGGCATTTTGCCCATGGGTGATGCCGCAGCAGGAAGTCATATCGGATATTCAAATGTAATAGAAGTAGATAAAGATGAAAACGGCAATATTATAGGATATACAAGCAAGCGTTTCACAAACTATGACGAAGACCTTGATGGAAAGAAGCATTCTGATGACGTAAGTCTGTATTTTCTCAGTGTTTATGCTCAAGTTTCCTGCGTTTCAGGGAGCATAAACTTTGAAAGAGGAAAACTTATTCTGCAAGAAAAATTCAATTCACAAAAGAAAATTATTGAAAAGCAAAGAACAGATTATCAAACCTATGATAGATATTACATCCCATATACAAGTTATGATTTTATGCCTACAATAACATTTAAGGGATTTGTTATTCTTCCGGGAATAGTACAGGACTGTTACGGCAACTATCGCCCTGAAAAAACTACAACAACTAAATATTTCTATACAAACGACAATCAAACGGATTCTATCGAAAATGTTGTAGAAATGACATATTACGACAATTTAATAGCCTCAACAAAATCTGTTTTATGCAGTGGGGACACAATAAAAACCGAAATATCATATTTGGGAAATGCTAATGCAATGTCAACAGAGATAACAATAAAAACCCTGCCGGTAGAAGTGCGACAGTCTATCAACGGGAAAACTCAATTTGGAATGATTAGAGTTTATGACACTGTAAACTGTCATCTTCTATATCCTAAATACGATTATATTTTGGAAGCAGCACAACCAATGCTAAATTTGCCGGCATATTCGGATTGCCAGCCTGTAAATCAAAACTTCTCTAAAATTTTTGAGTACAATGCAAACGATACAGGCAATATTATCAGCGCGAAAAACAGAGAAGGTGTTGTTACTAATTTCACTTGGGGGCACAATAATACACGTCCGATGTCTTCTTCTACAAATGGGTTTAATACTTTTTATGAATATCAAATGCCTTTCGGAATAAAAAAAATTACTGCACCCGATGGCACAAAAACGCATTTTGAGTATGACGGATTGGGCAGACTTGTTTTAATTAAAGATGATGATGAAAATCCTGTTGAAGGATATGAATATCATTATGCCAACAGCGATGAAAATTTTAATTATCTTAAAAAAACTGTCTTTTTGACTGCATCAAGTCCGAGTAGCGGAGAACAAAACAATGTGCCGATAAATCAAAATCTTTTACGAAGAATTTCTTTTCAATATTGCGATGGTCTGGGTAGAGAAATTCAAACTGTGGAAAAAGCAGCATCGCCTTTGATGAATGATATTGTGATGTTCAGAAATTATAACAGTTTCGGCAAAGAAGACAGAATGTTTTTACCTTTCCCGAAAACCGATGAGAATAATGGAGAGTTTTTGCCTTTTGAAGATGCTTTTAATCAGGCAAGAGATTATTATGCAGATAAATATGGCGATACAAATTTCTTTGCTGAAATTGAATATGAACGCTCGCCTTTGTTCAGAATTTTAAGACAGGGAAAGCCGGGTGAGGAATACAAACTTTCTGCAAACCATACAACAAAAATTACAGAAGGCGTGGGCAATGCCGGCACTAATGACCTGCATCATATCTGCCATTTGAAATGGACCGACAACGGCATTCTTAAAAAAACAAACTACAACACTCAGCCCTATTACAAACAAATTACAGACCCGGACGGGCATATTTTAATACAATTTTTTGAAAATGAC
>JAITTF010000060.1 GCA_031287215.1 Bacteroidales bacterium | reverse complement strand
ACGCGACATCCTATGCGTCTGCACAGCATTAGTTTTAACACTATTTTTGTTAAATAATGTTAATTGGGGGGGGGTAGTGTTAAATAGTGTTTCATATGTTAAAATGTTTTAATTGCAACTATCCATCGTCTATGACGTAGAGAATGAGAGTGCAAATGTAGGCATTTTTTCTGAAGTAGCAAATTTTATTGCATCCCATACACAAAAACAACCGAATCGTGCTTCTTCATACAATATGCTAGTATGCTATTGCACAAGCCCAAAATGCTACCTTTGCGGAGAATTTAACTACCGAACAAATGGATAAAATAAAATCTATTGGCAAAGGGTATTTTGGAAACGTGTATGATCGGTTCGAAGGAAATGCACAGCAGGCATTTCAATTTTTATCATATAAAAAAGAGGGCGATGCATTGGGCGTGTTCCACAGAGATGGATTGGGCGATGTTGATGTTGTGTGGGGCAGTGCCGAATCAAATCTTGGACTTGCACACATTGAAAATAAGCACATTAGAAAATACAATGACTTTAATTCATTGGAAGAAGCCGCAGGGATTATTGACGATGTGGTAAAAAATGGCAGAATATGCAAAGAAAACGAGAATAGGGCAGAGATAGAAAAAGACGGATACAAAGTAGTTGTGAGCAAACATATTGAAAGAAACGGCAAAAAATTACAGGATAAGAATTGGGTGCTTACCGCTTTTGATAATTCGCGTCATAACAAAAAAAGAAAAACATCGTCTGGCTCTTCTCTATACCCCTTAGAGCCAACAAACGATGCTAATGGTCGGGCTTTCCCATTAAACGATGTTAATTCTTCTCAGGACAACCCTGATGTTTCTGCCGACAAAGGTATCAATAAATTCCCCAACATCCAAAAAACTTTACCTGCGAGAAGTCGCATCTTGCGCAAAAAGCCGCAGACGCTATTACTATGGGCAACGAAACTGCCACAACTTAATAAAAAGTGCAGGCAGTGCAGTCGTAAAAAAAATTGTACCTTTGTACAAAACTACTGTATCTCAACGCTAATTCCTTTTCAAAATGAACTTTTTTGATTTTTTAGACAAATTGCTCACAAGTCAGTATCCATTGGCTACTGTATGGGTAACGCTTATTTGCATCGGTTTTTTCTTTTTTATCTGTCGTAAGCCGCTAATAAAATACGTCTTGAGCGACAAGTTAGGTCTTGCCAATAAAAAAGATATTGCCGACATCAATACTAACATTGAAAATGTTAAAAAGGATGTTGATGACAGAATTGTTGCATTGAAGGAGAATGATTTCTTTCATACCAACAAAGCAATGTTGATAGGATTCTCGCTACTACTCAAAAAGGACCAACAGCAAGGATTTGAACGAATAAAAGACACCGTCCTTGAAACTACTCCCGAAAACAGGAGAGACGAGATAAAAGCCATCACGCTGTAACCTGCCATCAATTATATTTGCGCCGCACTCGTAGCCACGCTCCTCGCAAGCGCAATTTTTCGTTGCCGCGCTATCTCTGCAAGGTCTATCTATCAATTAATTTGAGAAAATAAACAATGGAACAAGTAAGCATAGCGCGGATTGTGGCAAACAAAAATCCGACATTGGGGCGGTGGTTGCCGCGGTTTGTTTTGCGATGGCTCACCCGCATTATACACGAGGACGAAATAAACGAAATACTGCAACTCTGCGGGCATTTACAGGGATTATCACTTATACACAAAACGCTTGAGCATCTCGGTGTAACTTATACCTTGCACGGCGCCGAAAATCTTGCTGATACGCACCGTAAACTCTATCTCTCCAATCATCCCTTGGGCGGCTTTGACGGTATAATTCTGCTTGACATATTGGGCAAACACAATCCTGCCATAAAGACCACTGTCAATGACATACTAATGAATATAGAACCCTTGCAATCGCTATTTTTGCCTATAAATAAGCACGGAGCGCAAACGCACGATTATGTACGGCAGTTGCACGAGGCATACGGCTCCGATGCTCCTATTCTATATTTCCCTGCTGGCTTATGTTCCCGCAAAATAAACGGCAGAATCACCGACCTTGAATGGAAACCAAGTGCGCTAAAAATAGCCCGTACATACCACCGCGATGTTGTTCCCATCTACTTTGACGGACGCAACTCCAATTTCTTTTACCGCCTTGCCAACCTGCGCAAGCGGTTGCGCATAAAGGCAAATATTGAGATGTTGTTTCTTGCGCACGAACTCTTTAAGCAACGCGGCACACATTATGACGTTTTTATAGGCAACCCCATACTCTGCGATTCGCTTTTGCAAATGCAAACTCTCGCCGAAATGACGGCTTTTGTGCGGCAAAAGGTGTATGAACTGCCTAAAATAGTGGCTGATGGCTTGTACTAAAATTATGCGGGTTATCTTAAAAAAAGAATAACCTATTATTTGGATAAATAAAATTTATTACCTTTACATCCTTCGAAAATAGGAACACAATATCACAACCATATGAATAATCCCTGTCCAGTCCAAGAAAAATGTGAAAATGCAGGATGTAAAGCCTTTTGCAATGAGGGTTATGTCCAAGTATTAGATAATATCTGTAATGATACAAATATCTCGGATGAAGCGAGGGTCAATTTTTTTGAATATCTTGAAAAATATGACGTATCCTCTAAATTTAAGAAGTATTTTTGTGATGATTTTTTTCATCACAGACAAAGGCAGGGGCAAGTAATCGATGATTTTGATTACGCAGAAGAAGTAGGGCATGTTATGAAATTTATTGATTTTGCCCAATGTTTACGGAGAGCAGAAAAACATACAGGGGATCTGCCCGAAACAAAACAAGCGGATAAGGTCCGATTAAAATGGTTTTTGGTAGATTCCAAACTATATACTCAAGAAAATATTTTTGAAGAATATGTTACAGAGCGAGGAATAGAACAGGAATCGCTTCTATGTGATCATATTATGTGGACATTTGGAAAACTTGATAATAGCGATGAAGTTTATGACATAAAGATGTATGATATGCGGGATTTGCCGTGTTTATTAGGTTTATCAGAATATAAA
>JAITTF010000313.1 GCA_031287215.1 Bacteroidales bacterium | reverse complement strand
TTAAACTTTTTGTACAAGTTGTTTTGCGTTAATACAAACACCGCAACCACATATTTTCCTTAGATAAATCAGCAAAAATCGGGAAAAATAAGAAATACTCTTTTTGTACTTCTTGTTTTGTGCCCCATATATAGGTTGCGATACCGAGTGTATCCATAATAACACCATTTTTCCATACTACTGCAACATCACCCGAACTGTACGGTGTTTCATGGAGTTGTCCTATTACATATACATCCTCTTGATAAACAAATAGTCCCGTAGCATTTACTCCACTCCCGCTTAATGTGTAGAGAGTTGATCCGTTTTTATAGACTACTCCATTTCCAATGGTGTAGATGTCAACATCTTGTGCTTTTGCTTGAAAGGAAAAAACTGAGCAGCAAATTACTGCCCATAATAATAATTTTTTCATTGTGGTTATTTTTTTTAAATAATTTGTGATTATTGTTTAATGAGTAGTTTTACATTCTAACTCTTAACTTTTAGTTTTTAACAAGTTTTCCTGTACTTTTCCTTTCCCCAAACTCCACAGTATAGATATAGATCTCCGCCCCAAACCGGCTCACATTGATGCTCTCCTTATCTCCAATCTCCTGCCGCAGCAACTCCCTCCCCTGCACATCATACAGCACAAACACCGCTTTCGCGCCTTCTCCGTTCTTCGTCAAAGGCAGCTTCACCGTAACCTGCTCCCGCGCCGGATTAGGATAAACCTTCACCCCTGCTTCTGCCTCATGCTCCGCTATCCCTACACCGTGCGTGTCGATAAACATATCTTCAATCCAACAATTTAAAAAAGAGAAAAGCTCTTCCCCATTTTTCCATACTTTGCCATTAGGACCCACATACCCGGCAGCATATACATTGTCTTCTAATACTACGATTTTAGTAATAGAAGCAAAAGGAACGTCATTATTTATAGGAGGATCATAAGAATATAGTTCTTCGCCATTTTTCCACACTTTAGCTTGTGTTAGAGATCCATACCATATTTGATTTCCTCCTGCATATACATCATTCCCGAAAACACAAACGGTATGGACATAAACCGGATAATTAGCATCTCCAAAAGAATAAATTTCATCCCCATTTTTCCACACTTTTCCGATAGGAACAGGAAGGTTAAATGCCGGTGTTTCCGCATATCCTCCTGCATAAACATGACCATGATCAAAAAAAACGGAACGAACACTTGATTCATATTGACCATACAACATTCTATTATATCGTACCCCATTTTTCCAAACAACAGCCCCTGTGCCAAACAAACCACCAAAATAAGCATCTTCTTCATTATTAGATTCATCTATAAATACTGACATTGCATACCCGTTAGGTAAATCATATAAATCTTCTCCATTTTTCCAGAGTTTAGCACGGTCATTATAGATGGTTCCATAAACTTTATCACCGACTACATACACATTTCCTGACGTAGAAACATAAATACCATGAGCAAGGGCATCCATAGATAATGTATCTACACTCTCATTTTTCCACACTAATGCTCCACCCCAATAGGGAGCATTTTGAGTACCGGAAACATATACGTCATCGTTGTGAACAAAAATTCCTGTGGCTTCTGTATTTGCAGCACCCTCAATATTCAAATGAGAAATGAGTTCTCCGTTATGATATACTACAGCATGACGATAATAAGGCAAGGAGTCAGCCATAGTACCAATTGTGTAAATGTCAATATTTTGAGAATATAGAGAGGAAAAACCAAAAAACAGCAAATATAGATAAAATATTTTTTTCATTTTCATTTCATAAAAATTAAGCCCACAAAGGTACGAAAAAAACAGAATGCAGAACGCAGTGTTTTTGCTGCGTTTGAACTATTATTTGAAATTCCATCTTGTCTTACTCGCAATCCGTCTCCATCTTGAGTAATGTCTAACACTTCAATGTCCTTTGAAATAGTATTAGTAAAGGTATTACAAACGGTTTTAACTCCTTTTTGTCCAGAATTTCCATTATTTATCCCAATAAATTCTTGTGCAATATCTAATCCAAAATACTCGTTTTTATAAATTAGATTTTCAGACACACCACTGTTTTTTATGGAGCTACCTATTTTAGAGCCAAACGAATAAGGAGTGTTTACAAAGTAGTTTTCCTCTATTCTATATCCACTTGATTCATTGAGTTTTATGCCATAAGATTTATCCATTGAGTAATTGCTCCCTCTTCCCGATTCAATAGGATCAAGTTCAATAGGTTCTTCATCTTCTTCCATTGCCCTACCAATTTGAAAGTTGCATTCAAGAATGGCTTCATTGTTTACTCCACTGACTTCAATACCGATATTATTATCCATAAAATCGGCACTCTTAACACTGAACGTATTGATACTTTGATAATTTTCTGCTACAATAGCTTTATTAAATCCTCTAAAAGTTGAGTGTTGTCTATGTAATGGAGGACATATAGTCCCCGATAAAATAGGCTGATCGCAATAGTAGTTGACCGTAAATCCGCTATTGTGAGCCATTATGGCTTTACTGAAAGAGAGTCCTTTTTCGCAAGAGAAATGGCTTCGAACTATATTGACCCCTTTTACATTTTCTAAATAGATATGATTTTTAAAAGGGACTCCAACAGCGGAACAAAAGTCGTCATTAATCACAAAAGAGCAACTGTCAACATTACAAGACACAGTAGCATCCTCAGTTGCAGATGCCTTAATAGAAATTAAATTATTTACAAACAGTGATTTAACTGCTATTGTCATGCCATTACCACAAATTCCATTGTACGGCGTATAGTAATCTCCAACGGAAGGATTGTTTACGGCAATACCATAAGGCATATAGATACCGGTTTCAGCATTTTCTATGGAAGAGCCTTTTCCCAATAATACACGCCCTTTTTGTGCATCGTTACCTGCAATTCCTTTAACAATGATGCCCTTCCATTTTTCGTTTGGGCATGCACTGGTAAGCGTACCACCATTAATAATGAGAGTACCTCCAGGCTCAACAATAATACCTCTATTCCTCATAAAACTAATATTATCAGTAATGGTAAGTATTGCACCGGAAGTAACAAATACATCTGACAGACGAGTTTGCGGAGTATCCCATAACACGTTATCGGAGATGATTGAAGAAGCCATTTCTGCACTATCAAATAGTCCCACACTTGTCCAACAGTTAATAATATGCAGTACTTCCGGTGAATTTTCTCCATAAAGTAATTCAGCAGTTTGAATTGTAGCTAATCGAAAAGATATAAAATCGGTATTGTTGAAAGGACTTAGAGAACCTGCTAAAAAAGTTCGTTGTGCATAAAAAAAAATCTTTGCTGCTTTACTCATTCCTATTCCTACACCTAAAGCACAAGAACCTTCACTAAGACCTTCAACTACCTTATAAAACCAATGAGAAACAACTCCTCCACGTAAATGGGAATCATATACTGAATTATAATATTCGTCTTGATAGTACGAACAAATTCGTGATCGAGCCAAAGGATCCTCAGGGTTTGCTATATTTCTTCCACAAGAAAAGTCTTGAAAAACATCTTCTCCGCTTTTCCATATTTCTTTGTAAGGAGCGTATGCAGACTCTACGATACATCCCCAAATATCGGCTACTCCTTCTGATAATGACTTTCCTTCTGGATTTTCACTAAAATATAATCTTGAAGTAAATTGATCAAAACCATGCCCAAATTCATGAGCTAAAATATCAAAAGTTGCACAGCCTCCGATATGTTGTCCTTCAGGCTCGTATCTCTCTCCAATCACTAAGGCGGGAAAAGGACCAGGCACAGCTTCTTTCCCATTTCCTATGCTGTGATAATCAAAAGCCCATCCAGCATTGTTATAACCAATATATGAAAAAGGATAATTCACTATTACCTCTACAACAGATCCTTCGTTATCATAGCTATTCCATTCAAGTGTGTCTTTAAAATAATGTACTATTTTATCAACCACATAAAAGGCATCCAAAGTATGAGATGGTCCTATAAAAAGTCCCTGATCGGGATACCGTGAATTACATTCTTGATAAAAACCATTCCCAGGTTTATTTCGTAGCCACAACCTAGCATTATTATTTACTAGGTAGTATAACCCATTATCATACTGATTGGGCACATATTGAGCACCATAATAGTCTGTGTATAAGTAAGCAATAGGATCTGTAGGAGGGTTATATTCTGCGATTGAAGAGCGTTCTTCTACAATATTTGCAGTTGCAGCATCAATATACAATATGTTGCTGCAAAAAATGTATTTATAACATAATAAAATTGGATTGGCAGCCGATGTATCCGGATTTTCAAGAATTACTTTTTGTCTAAAAGCAGATTGTACCATGGTATCATGTAACTGATAATATTGCTGAAAAACGGTATTGGCATAGTCAGAAGAGATTGTTCCTATAGTATCAATGTTATTTACCTCAACAAAATGCCCTATATACCTGAATAACCTACTGTTATTGTAATGAAAAATCATATTTGCACCCTCTACAGGTAAGGATTTATAAGTTTGTGACATTCTTACACTTGTAAATGAAGGGGTAGGAAAAAAACTATCAACAACTGAAAATGCGTTGTAGTTGTTAAGTTGCATTCTTTGGTGTAAAAACACTAAAGGGGTAAGTAAGGGTGTTTGAGTGGTATCAAAATCTATTTGTCTGATGTGCCCGGAAGAGCTATAATAGATTTTTTCTTGTGCATTAGTGTACAGTATGGACATTAATATAAATGACCATAGAATAAAAGGTTTAAAAAGTTTCATTTTGATTTGTTTTTGGAATAAGTAATTTTTTTTTTTGTCCTTCATCGAAAAACTATTATCAGTAATCATTTACAGAGTAATACATAAAAATAGCGCGGACAAAAACTTTGTAAATTACTTGGTTTCGAGGTTCTCCAAAACCCAACCAATCTAATAAATTACTGTAATGTCTGCGCTTAAAACAGGCGTTACAACTTTATTTTCGACTGATTTTTAAAAAATTGGAGATTTCGAAAACCAAAAATAAAGCGTAACGCTATTTTTTATTTATAATGTGCTAACTACACCATGTCTTTATTTTGTCATAGGCTTATCTATTAATTAAAAACTATCTCTACAAAGGGAGTACAGACTTCTGCTTTTCCGCTTTTTAGAGGGGTCAGAGATAATATTTTTTTTTTGATATAATATCGTTTTTGTTGAAAAAAAATTTAGAGAAATTTTTTTGATAGTTAGAATAAAAAATAAAGAGTAAAATATTAAGCTACTTTTGTTCGTTCATTAGAAATGAAATGCATCCTTAACACCTTTTTTTTGATTTTATTTTATGCCTCTTTGATGATGCTGATGGATGCTTGTAAACCTCCTGAAGAATCTGATTTTAAAGCTACGCCATACGAACTTGAGCTACCACATTATTTCCCCACTAATCTCAATATTCCTAACGACAATCCGCTCACCGTGGAAGGGATTTCCTTAGGTGAAAAGTTGTTCCATGATGGGCATTTGAGTGGTTATACCAGTACAGATCAGGACTCTTTGATGAGTTGTGCCTCCTGCCATAGAAGAGAAAATGCGTTCGATGTAGGGATAGATCAACCAAGATTTCCAAACGGCATTACTTGCGGGCGAACAGGTATCCCCACGCCTCATAGTCCAATGCCTCTTTTCAATTTAATTTTCAATCATGAAGGCTATTTTTGGAACGGGATGATTCACCTTTCCAATAAGGACCTCCAAAAAAGAACGATAGAAGATGTGGTTGTAATGGGTATTCTTGCACCTCACGAAATGAACAGCACCATTGAAAGAGCGGTTGCAGCTATCAAAAAAGACCCTTCCTATCCATTGCTTTTTAAGAAAGCTTTTGGAACAGAAGAAATTACTATAGATAGAATCTGTAAAGCTATCGCACAATACATACGTTCTTTAGTTTCCGTTAATTCTAAATTCGACCGCTATCTTCAAAACAGTGAGCAACTTACGCCTCAAGAGCTAAAAGGATATATTCTTTTTATTACGGAGGAGGGTGCTGATTGTTTTCATTGTCATGGTAGTGGTGGTTCGCCATTATTTACTTCTAATTTATTTTACAACAATGGATTAGACGTTCAATTTTCCGACAAGCGCGACCGTTTTGCCTTCACCGGAAATCCCAACGACAGAGGTGCTTATCGTGCTCCTTCTCTTCGCAATATTATGGTTACACCTCCCTACATGCACGATGGACGATTTAAAACCATTGATGAGGTACTCTATTTCTATAATTTTGAAGTACAAAATTCACCCTATATCCATCCCTTAATGCACAAAGTAGAGCAAGGAGGAGCCATGTTAACACCTTCACAAATTGCAGATTTAAAAGCATTCCTCAATACGCTTACGGATGAAGAGTTCGTAAAATAAAACGTTAAAACACGATATTTTAGAGCTTTATTAGTGCCTTTTATAAATTAATTTCTCAAAAAATGGGGTTGCATAAAAAAAACATGTAAATTTGTACGCAAAAGATTTAACCAATTCATATTGATATGTATTCAAATGATAATAGAACGGTAATGACCTTAGATGCAGGTGGTACTAACTTGGTATTTAATGCTATACGTGAAAATAAAGTGATTACTGCGGAGGTTCGGAAACCTGCTTTTGCATCGGATTTGAATGCTTGTTTGAACTCTATTCGGATTGGTTTTGAAGAAATTCTGCTCCAACTTGACGAAAAACCGGTTGCCATTAGCTTCGCATTTCCCGGACCTGCCGACTATCCTAATGGTATTATTGGTGGATTTTTACCCAATTTTCCTTGCTTTAGAGAGGGCGTTGCACTGGGTGCGTATTTACAAAATATTTTCAGTCTTCCGGTTTTTATTAATAATGATGCCGACCTCTTTACCTATGGAGAAGCGCTGGGAGGTGTTTTGCCTGATATAAATCAACAATTATTAAATTTGGGTAACGAAAAACAGTATAAAAATTTGATCGGCTTTACTTGGGGTACAGGATTAGGAATGGGAATTACCGTTGATCGTAAAATGCACATCGGAGATAATTCGTGTAGCGAAGTCTTTTGCCTCCCCTGTAAAGGGATGCCTGATGTAATTGCCGAAGAGGGTGCATCAATCAGAGCTGTTAAAAGAGTTTATAATCAACTCTCCGGAAATAAAGACCCCAACATAGAGCCTTTTGATATTTTTCAAATAGCGGAAGGAACTAAAATCGGAGATCAAAAAGCTGCTATCGCCGCTTTTGCTGCCTTCGGAGAAGTGGCAGGCGAAATTATTGCAGTTACTGCAACCCTTATAGATGGTATTGTAGTTATAGGTGGAGGTATCTGTAATGCAAGCCAATATATTATGCCCTCAGTGATGAAAATCTTGAAAAGCAAAATGAAAACACTCTCCGGAGAAACACTCAATAGACTGCAAATGGAGGTCTTTAATTTGGATAAGCCGGACGATTTTATTCAATTTGCTCAAGCTGATTGCCAAAAAATCCCCATTATAGGCTCTTCCGAAACCGCAAACTACTATCATCACAAAAAAATTGGTATTATTACCTCAAAATTAGGAGCCAGTTATGCGGTAGCTATCGGTGCTTATGCTTTTGCTCTCAATGAGTTAGATAATATTCAATAGTTTTGACTTTTGTACGTTATTATTAAAAAATAAAAATATCATCATTAACCATAATCCTTATAATATGACCAATAAAATAAAACCTTCAGAACTCCCTCTTCAGAATACAGGTGCAATATATCATCTTAATCTTCATCCCGAAGAATTATCTTCTAAAGTCATTTTGGTAGGAGACCCCGGTCGAGTAGAGATGATTTCCGCTAAATTTGACACAATCTCCGTCAAAAAACAAAATAGAGAGTTAGCAACCCATACCGGCATCTATAAAGAAAAACCTATCTCTGTAATTTCTACAGGAATGGGTCCCGATAATATGGATATAGTAGTCAACGAATTGGATGCCCTCGCAAATGTTAATCTCAAAACAATGGAGATTAATGACGCACATAAAACACTAACGCTCGTTCGTATAGGGACTTGTGGCATTTTACAAAAAGATATTCCGGTGCATAGTTTTATTGTTTCTGAATTTGGCTTTGGTTTAGACGGACTTTTAAATTTTTACAGTGCTCATGGCATTTCTCAAGAAGAGGTGGTCGGCGCTTTTATGGATCATACGGCTTGGAATGACGCCCTCCCTCGTCCATATTGCGTGGCAGCCGATAGAGAACTCCTGAATACTATTGGGAAAGAGATGGTTCATGGCATTACTGCTACAGCTCCCGGTTTCTTCGGTCCTCAAGGCAGACAAGTAAGAGCTACATTACAATACCCTGATCTGAATGAAAAAATAGAGAGTTTCCTTTTTGGACATTCTAAAATTACAAATCTTGAAATGGAATGCTCCGCACTCTACGGATTAAGCGCCATTCTTGGTCATAAAGCGTTGACCTGCTGTGTAGGCATCGCAAATCGTGTTAGCGGAGATTTCTCCTCTAATTACCACGATGCTATGAACCAATTAATAGAGATCGTTCTGGATAAAATTTGAAAAAAAATAATATTTTTCTATTTTTTTTCTGTTTGATAACAAAATAGCTGTATATTTGCAAAATTAAATTTACATTTGGGATTTTATATATTAATATGGTAGTTTTATGAATACAATTGACATCGTTATAACAGCATTTTTTGTGGTTGGATACATTGTGCTCGCAATTGCCAAGAAAAACAAGCAAAAAAAACCGGATTCTGTTTTAAATGATCAAGAAACAGAAGAACCTATTTTTGTCCAAGATGAGTTTGAAGAAAACACACCTTTGGAAGAAAATTTGCAAAAATCACCCAAAACCGAAGATTATCCCTATTTTACTTATGATAATTTC
>JAITTF010000273.1 GCA_031287215.1 Bacteroidales bacterium | reverse complement strand
ACAAATTCCGTTTTCGGGGTTTAGCCGTTCCTGTTCGTTGGCAGCCCACGGAATTATGTGGCTTGCGAACAGCAAATCGGGAATATCAATACCTGTGATTGCGCATTGCTTGTTATAATTTGCCAAAACTATTTGACGGAAAACATTTTGATTTACACGGGTTTTTACTTCACGCACTTTGGTTTCTCCTTTCAGATTGGCAATGTCGAACAGCAATTCATTAAACTTTGTTTCAATGGTTTGATTTTCCTTTTCGGCTAAAATCCGTTCGCTTTCAAAGAGCAGGGCATCGCGATTGTTGGCGAACTCGTCCCAAATTGGTTGGCACTGTTTCTGTCCGCCTACCATTCCTTTTACGCCGCGATTTTGGTGGTAAGGGTCGCAGGAAGCATAATTGACAAGTCGAAGCGTAACGGAATTTACCGACCTGCCCATCAGGTTGGCAAGTTCTATGATTTCGGGCGTTCCTCTGTGCATTTTGCCAAATGGCAGTTTCAAATACAGATTGAAAGCCAAAATCATTTCTTCGCGTGTCCACAGGTTGCCTCTCATAACTGTTCCCAATTTCCGTTGTTAAGATAATGAATTTCGGTAACGCCTGAATTGGGCTGCTCCTCATCTAACGGTTCAAATGAGTCATTTTCAACACTCAAACCTTCATAATACAGTTCGCCATCGTCATCAAACAACCGAAACGGATATTTGTGTGCTTCCGTTTTGTATTTCAGGTCGTCCTGTATTCTTTGCTTTTCTTCGGAAAGCGTTGTGTGGGTTAAAATATACGGTTTCATCATGTTCTTACTTCAATATTTTGTTGTTTAACTATGTTGAGCATTATGGCAGGAATTACATACAGAAACAAGCCATTCAATAGGTTCTTTTCCAATGTTCCTTTTTGCATATTTTTTGTGGTGTACTTGGGTGGCGCGTCCACCACAATATACGCAACGCCAATTATCTCGTTTGAGTACTACATACCGCTTCCGTTGCCAAGCGTCCGATTTAAGATATTCGTTTCTATAATAGTCGCGACGCTTTTTTCGTTTCTGCTCAAACAGCCAACTACGAAATAGTATTATGGCTATTACACAAATTAATATAAGTACAATCTGGAAATTCATATTCTCTGCTTTTTTGAGAGGACTTTGAGTAATTACAGGTCATCCATCGCTTTGGATTTAATAATTTCGCCATTAATTTTGTCATAATATGCTAACATTACCAAACATCTCATATCCATTTGTTTTATTGACAATTCAATACTGCCTTTATCAGTTTCGTAAATTGAGTAATATTTACATTGGTCAAGTTTAAGATAAGTCATTTTAGAACCATCATCTTTTGGCTCTGAATATGTATCAAATTTTTCAACGACCTCTGACGGATTTCCATATTTTTCTGTCAACATTTCTTTCAATGAAAAATAATTTGACGAAAGTAACGACCAAGTATTGCGTTCAGGAAATATCACGGTTATTTTACTAACTAAATCCTTCTGTTTCAATGTTGCCACTCCAACAACACAATCTTTATATGCAGCAAAGTCGCCTTTTAGCATTGCAACTCCATCTTCTGTGCTAATGAGTGTAAACCCGCTCTGCTTCATTTTTGAAACATACTCGTTGAGCGTTACATCAATAGGAACTCCCTTAAACGCAAGGTGTTCAGACGGTTGAGTTTGAGCAAATGAAATCATTGTAAATAAAACAATGATTGGTAAAATTATTATTCTCTTCATATTGTATAAAATTTAATGCCATACTTCTAAGTAAATTTTACTTTTAGTGATTTTCGGCTGCATTCGGCATAGTCAAAACAAGTTTTGCCTATGCTCTCATTTGCACGGAAATTGCCATGCAAAATTACAATTTTTTTTCTAGAAATCGGCTTTTTTTCTGTCTTTTTTCTATTTTTTTAATACTTATTTATATTGGTTTAGAACAACTTACTTGTAATTAGTATGTTGCTAATTTACTGCTCTTTTTTCTTTGCATAAATGCCTTGTGCCTGTCTTGTAAGCAATCCCGCATTGACAAATCGGGCAATTTGCTTGTTGGCGGTGCCGTTATCCATTGTCTGAATCTTGATTTATAGAATTTTAATGATTATCAAGATTATAACAATCACGGCAATCAAATAAATCTTATGAAAATCAAGGTTCAGACAATTGGAACGCTTTGCGGAAACCGTCCGAAAAATTACCGTGTTCGCTCTTGAATGTCTGAGCCAAAGTGTCGCCCTCTGTTTCAAACATCAAGCCTACACCATTGTTGTCATTTAGAATTTGGAAAAAGGTGGTTGCGCTGCTGTTGACAGGCATTAGCAAAGCCAACATTGGCGGCTCTTGAAGATAAATTATTTTGCGTATGTAATACTTATTATCTGTTTAATCTCTCAATTTTTCCTCAAAAAATATAGAGGAAAAATACAAATTATTTTTGGCAATATCAAAAAATAGCTTATCTTTGCATTCATAAACGCTATATAAATAATTATGTCAAATTTTATCATACAAGGCGGCAAATCTCTTCGAGGAGAAATCGTGCCCCAAGGGGCAAAGAATGAGGCTTTGCAAGTGATTTGTGCTACGCTACTTACCTCCTGCCCTGTCGAAATTTCTAACGTACCCGATATTGCCGATGTACGACAGTTGATGAAGATTTTAGAGTCTATAGGAGTGAAAATTGAAGCTCTTGGCAATGCTACCTACCGTTTTCAGGCGGCAGAGATTGACCTTAATTTTCTCAGGACAGAAGAATACCTTAAATTATCCAATAAAATAAGGGCATCTATCATGACCTTAGGACCTTTATTGGGTAGATTTAAGAAGGCATTTGTAGCCAAACCGGGTGGCGATAAAATTGGGAAGCGTCCATTAACCACTCACTTTGAAGGTTTTTTCCAACTGGGAGCTATATTGAAAAGCACGTCTATTGATTCTATTTATGAGATTTGTGCTCAACCACTTGTAGGACAATATATCTTGTTGAATGAAGCCTCTGTAACGGGTACTGCCAATTTGTTAATGGCAGCAGTATTAACAAAAGGAAAAACTACCTTATTTAATGCTGCTTGTGAGCCTTACGTAGTACAGTTGTGTAAAATGCTCAATAATATGGGAGCTGAAATTGAAGGCATTGGGTCAAATTTGCTCACTATTGAAGGGGTAGAAGAGCTACACGGTTGTCAACATCAGATTCTACCAGACATGATTGAGGTAGGGAGTTTTATGGGTTTGGCTGCCATTACCGGTTCGGAAATTACGATCAAAAACTGTTCTTATCAGAATTTAGGCATGATTCCCTATACGTTTAAAAAATTAGGCATCCAATTTGAGCATAGAGAAGATGATATTTTTATTCCAGCTCAAAAAGAATATACTATTGACTTGAATATGGACGGATCTATATTAACGATTGCGGATGCTCCGTGGCCTGGATTTACGCCCGACTTAATCAGTATTGCTTTAGTTACGGCTACTCAGGCAAAAGGGAGTGTCTTGATTCATCAGAAGATGTTTGAGAGCAGACTGTTTTTTGTAGATAAATTGCAAAGTATGGGCGCTCAGATTATCTTATGTGATCCACACCGTGCTACCGTTGTGGGTCTTAATCATCAATATAGATTAAAAGGCACTACGATGTATTCTCCTGATATTCGTGCCGGAGTAGCCCTATTAATAGCGGCGTTATCGGCTGACGGCACCAGTATCATTCAGAATGTAGAACAGATAGACCGGGGTTATGAGAGAATAGTAGAAAGATTAGTAAATCTTGGGGCAGAAATTAGAAGGGAATAAATCCCTTAACTACTCATGATTCAACTCCTTAAAACGCCTCTTAATAACGTCATCTGCCACTATAGCCAAAACAATTTTGAAATATACCATGATACAATAGCGAAATATTTTTCACAGGGGAATGTTAATAAATCTAATCAAAAGTTTTCCTAAATAAAATAAAAAAGCTGTATATTTGCAGATTGTAAATAAAAAAGACACAATGTCATATACTCTTGATTTATCACATCTTACGCAATATTGTACTCTCGAATTGATCGCAAAACAGGTTGTTGAAGGCTTCATCACAGGGATGCACAAGAGTCCAATGCATGGATTTTCGGTTGAATTTGCCGAACATAGACCCTATAACACAGGAGAACCGACTAAACATATTGATTGGAAACTTTTTGCCAAAACAGATAAACTCTTCGTCAAACGATACGAGGAAGAGACCAATCTAAGGTGTCATATTATCATAGATAATTCATCCTCTATGTATTATCCGGTTCAAAAAGAGTATTCATTACTTTCTCCCAATAAAATCACTTTTGCCGTATATGCCGCAGCCGCACTATTGCAAATATTTAAGGGACAACGAGATGCAGCAGGATTATCGCTTTTTTCAGACACTTTAGAACTTCATACTGGAGATAGAGGCGGTGAAAGTCATTATAAAATGATTTACAGAGAGTTGGAAAAACTATTAATTCCTATTCCTGTGGAAGAGAAGAAAAATTCTATGGTAGTTGATGTTTTGCACACGATTGCAGAGCGCATTCATAGGCGTTCTATGGTTGTGATTTTCAGCGACATGTTTGAGAGCAACAAAAATAATGACGAGTTGATGTTAGCACTTCAGCATTTAAAGCACAACAAACACGAAGTCATTCTTTTTCATACATATCACAAGCAACTTGAGTATGATTTTGCCTTTGAAAATCGATTATACAAACTCATCGACATGGAATCGGGCGAAGAGGTCAAATTTCATGCCAATAACATACGTAATTATTATAAACAAGCCATTGGTGATTTTTTCACCGAACTAACTCTAAAGACGGGACAATACGAAATTGATATGATCCCGGCAGACATCACTAAAGGTTTCGACCAAATATTACTTCCATATCTCATAAAACGACAAAAAATGGTTTAACAATGAAAAAAAAATCTTCCCCAAACTTAACGATCAAGGATTGGAATATTCTTGACCGTCCTCGAGAAAAATACCTATCCAAAGGATTTCAATCTTTATCAAATGCAGAACTCTTATCTTTAATTGTCCGCAATGGGTCCACACATGAAAGTGCTGTAGAGGTATGTCGAAAATTATTAGCCAAGAACAGCAATAACTTAGATCTGCTTGCAGACTGTAATACTAAAGAGATGATGCAAGTGAATGGCATTGGCGAAGTAAAAGCCATTGCCATTCAAGCAGCCTTTGAGCTTGGCAATCGCAGAAGAGCAGAAAAAGTATTAGCCCACAAAAAAATTAAATATCCGACAGAAGTAGTTGAACTCATGCAAGATAAAATCGCTCATTTGAAACATGAAGAGTTTTGGGCAATTTTTCTCAATAATAGTTCCATCATATTAGGGATAGATAATTTTGGCAAAGGCAGTGTTGGTTTTACTACGGTCAACATCTCTCATTTAATCAAAAAAGGGCTTGATTACAACGCTACAGGCATTATTCTTTGCCACAATCACCCTTCCGGAGATACTCGTCCCAGCAAACAAGATTTACAATTAACGATTAACATCAAAGAGGCGGCACATCTGCTGGGAATTAATGTCATAGACCATCTTATTTTGTATAAAGAGACTTTTTATAGTTTTAATACTGAGGGACAGTTATAGTAACAAGTGCATTTTGGATCTTGATTTTCCATTGATTAAAATTGATAAATCTTAAAATAAAGTACTGAAAAAGATAAAGTTCAAAAAAGGATTTTTTAATCTGTAAAAAACTATTTTTTTTTGTAATTTTGCAACTCATTTTAATTAAGATATCATGAACGAAGAAAAGTTGTTTAATGAATTTTCTCCGGTTTCAACTGAAACTTGGAAAGAGATAGTTATTAAGGATTTAAAAGGTGCTGATTACGATAAAAAATTGGTTTGGAAAACTGAGGAGGGCTTTAATGTAGAGCCTTTTTATCGTGTAGAAGATTTGGCCAACCTCGACTATCTGAATGTTTCTCCCGATGAGTTTCCTTTCGTGCGTACTACTCATTCCAAAGACAACAGTTGGGATATCGTAGTAAAAATCCATGAAACTGACCCTACAACAGCGAATGCTATCGCCCATGATGCAATCAAAAAAGGGGCTACTATTATCACTTTCAACGCCACTAAAATCAGCACTTTAGCTGATGTAGAAAAACTCCTCACTAACTTGTCATTGGAAACTATCGGAGTTCGTTTTATCGGAGCTACTAACTATGTAGTGTTATTTAAACTCTTTATTGAGTATGTAGAAAAACAGAAAATAGATAAAACAAAAGTATCTATTGTATTAGATTTTGACCCGATTATAGACTTTGCTAAAAAAGAAAAATTTTTTCATTCACAAGAAAAAGACCTTGAACAATTAGCAACATTATTGGAACTATCTAAGAGTTTTTCTAAAGCAAAAGTGGTCAATGTAAGCGGATTTTCTCTGAATAATGCCGGAGCGACTATCGTTCAGGAACTGAGTTATGCTCTCTCTACAGGACACGAATATCTTAATTTTGCCATTAATCAGGGATTTAAAGTTGATGAAGTAGCTCCAAAAATGAGTTTTACCCTCTCCGTTGGGGCTAATTATTTTATGGAAATTGCTAAATTAAGAGCAGCCAGATTATTGTGGGCAACTATAGTTGAGCAATATCATCCTGAAAATAAAAACGTTGCAAAACCATACCTCTGTTCTGTAGCTTCAGTGTGGAATAAAACCATCTATGATCCTTATGTCAACATGTTGCGTTCTACTACCGAAGGCATGTCGGCAGCCATCGGCGGTGCTGATGCTATATATCTGCAACCTTTTGACGTAGCTTTTAAAGAGGATGATGAGTTTTCACGTAGAATAAATCGAAATACCCAACTACTGCTCAAAGAAGAAGCACATTTTGATAAAGTGATAGATCCTGCTGCAGGTTCATATTACATAGAAAACCTCACTGCCTCTATTGCGCAACAAGTGTGGCAACTATTCTTAGAAGTAGAAAAAGAGGGTGGCATCATTCCTGTTATTTCATCCAAAAAATTGAAAGAAGAGATCGCAAAAAGCTGCAAAAAAAGAGATCTTGAACTTGCTACTCGCAGAAAAATATTATTAGGTACTAATCAATATCCCAATGTCAACGAATTGATGTTCGACAAAATTGAACAACGTGTTGGTGAAGAGTTCTCTGGGCTCCCCTCCTATAAGGGAGCTGCTGCATTTGAGAATCTTCGCTTAGCTACAGAACAATTTTCTGCAAAAAATTACCATCCAAAAGTATTTTTATTAAAAGTTGGCAATGCAAGCCTCAGGCAGGCACGTGCCGAGTTTACCATCAATTTCTTTGGCTGTGCAGGTTATGGAATCGTTGATAATACTGGTTTTGACACAGTAAATGAAGGTGTCAATGCGGCTAAAGAAGCCAATAGTAATATAGTGGTGATTTGTAGCTCTGATGATGAATATGCCACTCTGGGAGTAGAAGCATTACAACTTATTAAGAAAAACAATCCAAAACAACTTTGTGTCATTGCCGGCAATCCTGTAGATGCCATTGAAGCTCTCAATGCCGCCGGTGCTGACGGATTTATCCACGTAAAAACCAACGTTCTATACACTCTCAAAGAGTACAATAAACAAATTGGTATATCATAAGTAACACTTTACATTTTTTTATCGCAAAAAAAAATCTATCGTAACAGTTTTGATTCTTTTGGTCAATTTTACTACAGTATGTTCTTAAGCTTACTGTAATTCAGGGAGGTATTCTGAATAAAAGAGAGTGATTTAAACATCAATTCATACATGATAGTATCCTTTTCAACGAAAGGAACATGCATACGGTACATTTCAATAAAATCTTCAATTAAAGGGGAAGATTTCAGAGGTCTTCTAAATTCTAAGGCTTGAGCGGCATTAAACAGTTCTATAGCGAGAATTTTCTCTACATTATTCATAACGATGAATGATTTGGTAGCCGCATTAGAACCCATACTGACGTGGTCTTCCTGTCCTTGAGAAGATTCTATAGAGTCCGTAGAACAGGGCATTGTAAAGCTCTTATTTTGATTGACAATAGAAGCTGCGGTGTATTGAGGAATCATAAATCCTGAATTAAGACCCGGTTTTTTCACTAAGAAAGAGGGCAACCCTCTTTTGCCTGAAATCAATTGATAGGTACGTCTTTCGGAGATATTACCCAATTCAGCCATGGCAATAGTGAGAAAATCGAGCACTAAAGCTAAGGGCTGACCATGAAAATTGCCGGCAGAGATAATCAAATCTTTATCCGGAAAAACGGTAGGATTGTCGGTAACAGAGTTTATTTCCGTTTCTATAACGCTAAGAATGTGTTGGATACTGTCTTTAGTAGCACCGTGTACTTGCGGCATACATCTAAAAGAATAGGGATCTTGAACATGAGCTTTACTTCTTGCCATGATTTTGGAGCCTTTTAGAAATTTATTGATATTTAAAGCGGTTACAATCTGTCCATTATGAGGACGCACTTCATGGATCAGCGGGTGAAAAGGCTCTATACGACCATCAAAAGCATCCAAAGAAATAGCACCAATCAAATCGGCTAATCGAGAAAGTCTTTTAGCTTTAAGAATGAGCCAAACAGCATAAGCACTCATAAATTGAGTACCATTAAGCAGAGCCAGTCCCTCTTTGGAACGCAAAGTAATCGGTTTCCAACCGTATTTTTTGTTGATCGCTTCTGCACTTTTTTTAGAATGATTGTAATGAACTATTCCTAAACCTAATAGCGGTAAAGAGAGGTGAGCCAACGGTGCAAGGTCGCCCGAAGCACCCAAAGAACCCTGTTGATAAACCACAGGACAGATGTCATGGTTGTAAAAATCAATCAACCTCTTGACTGTCTCTACTTGCACGCCTGAATGTCCATACGAAAGAGATTGTATCTTCATCAGAATCATGATTTTAACGATCTCTTTAGGAACTTCATCTCCAAAACCGCAAGCATGAGAAACGACTAAATTATGTTGTAAAGTAGTTAAATCTTCTTTTGAAATAGACTTATCGCACAGAGACCCAAAACCGGTAGTGATTCCATAAATTGGGACATCACTTTTTTCCAATTTTTCATCTAAAAAGGAACGACATTTGGCAATCGCAGCTTCAGAGACGGGAGAAAGTTCTAATTTTTGTTTGTGATTGATAATCTCTTCAACCTTATCTATGGTTAAATGTTCGGCGGTAATAATATGTTTCCTCATAAAATAAATATTGTCAAAAATGCCCAAAGCAGTTGATTTGGGCTTTTAAATTCAGGCTGCAAAAATAAGCATTTATTTTTTAATCTGAGACGCTTTTTCAGGGCAAACGCATATAAAATTAACTTTTT
>JAITTF010000244.1 GCA_031287215.1 Bacteroidales bacterium | reverse complement strand
AGATAGAATTTGATGAAAAAAGACCTCGCATATTACATTCACTGTTTCACGCACTTAAAGCGAGATATGAAAAACGGCGGTGCACCACACAAACCAATTTTGCTGTTGAGCGTAATTCGTTTGTTTGAGCAGGGAATTTATACCGACAATCAGATTTATGTATTGCCCGAATTGGTTGCCTCATTCAAGTCAAATTGGGCTAAACTCGTAACAACAAATCATTTCCCTATTTTTGCTTTGCCGTTTTATCATTTAAGTTCAGAACCGTTTTGGAAATTGATTGCGAATGCAGGCTGTGAAAAATGGATTGAATCCAAAAGTTCAATGCGCAGTTTTGGAAATCTGACAACAGCAATAAATTATGCTTTGATTGATAATGAATTATCGAATTTGCTTTTAGTTTCAGAAAATAGAGATATTCTCAAAATTGCATTGTTGGATAAATATTTTCCCGATACCAAGTCAAATTTCGGCACAAACGGAAATGATGATTTGCCCTCTGAAACAATCTTGCACGACAATTCCGATGATTATAAGCAAAAAATCATTGAATTGAAAAATCAAGTAGATGAAAATTCGTTTCAAGAAGAAATCTTTATTCGTGGCGGACTTTTCAAGCGTGAAGTCCCTAAAATTTACAACCATACTTGCGCAATTTCGGGATTACGAATTTCAGCCGTTGCCAATGTTTCAATGGTTGATGCTTGCCACATTATACCTTTTTCGGAAGGTTACGATGATACTTTGACTAATGGAATTGCCCTTTGTCCGAATTTGCACCGAGCGTTTGACAGAGGTTTAATTTCACTTTCAGACGATTATACGATTTTGACAAACAAAAATTTTGTTGAGAATCAAAAATCAGTGTTTAATATTTCGCAATTTGCAGGGAAACAAATCTTTTTGCCGTATGCGGAAGAATTGTACCCTGATTTGGGGAATATTGCGGTGCATAGGAAGAAGTTTGGGTTTTAAAATATCAACAGTATAATACATATGCAGAAAGAATATTTAATGGAATACGATTACGAAAAATTATCTCATTTTTTTAATGGTCAATTAATTCTTTTAGTAACAGTTACAGAAGTTGAAACAGAGATAACTCGTTCAAAACTTACAGCTCTTGATGGTTTTGAAAGAGTGCTAAAAGTTTTCAGGGATAACTACACTTATTACATAGGGAAATTTGGAAAATATGCTGTTGCGCTTGTTCAAACAGGCAGTATGGGGTCTATGTCTGCGGGTGGCTCTATTCTTACTGTCAAAACAGCATTAGATGCAATAAAATCAAAGATTGTGTTAATGATAGGTATTGCTTTTGGAGTGGATGAAGAAAAACAAAATATTGGAGATGTTTTGATTTCAGAAACAATCATACCATACAATGCAAAAAGGGTTGGCGAAACAGAGAATATTCAACGAGGTACAGAAACAAAAGCAAGTACCTTATTGTTAAATCGTTTCAAAAATATTACAACATGGGAATATCAATTTGAAAATGGCAGCAAAGCAAAATGTATTCCCACAAAAATATTATCAGGAGAAGAACTTATTGATAATAAATCAAGGCGAGATGAATTACTAAAAATATATCCTGAAGCTAAGGGGGGAGAAATGGAAGGCGCGGGCGTTGCTGCTGCTTGTGAAAATAATGCAGATTGGATACTTATAAAAGGAATATGTGACTTTGCCGATGGAAAGAAAGGAAAAGATAAAAAGGAAAAGCAGAAAGTTGCGATTGAATCTGCCGTCAGTCTTTGTCTGGAATTATTTGCTTCCGAAAATGCTTTCAAAGAAAGAGGAATAAATCCTTTTTGTGAAAATGTAATTTCAAAAAGTAATGTTTGTTTGGCTAATAAAAACGAGGTGTTATTTGAAGTTTATGATATACAAAAAGAAGCATACTATTTAGAAAGGGCGGAAGATACTGAGTTTAATCAAAGAATTTTGCAGTATGGGATTTGGGTTTATGGTGATACAGGGAGTGGAAAAACCAATCTAATATTGAGAAATTTAATAAAAAATCAAAGCGAATATATTCCGATTACGTTGGGTGCGTGTGTTGGAGAAAAAAACATTGCCCTATTTAATGAAATTCTAAATTGTATTCAAGAAAAAGCAGGGAGCAATTCCGCATATCCTAATCATAAAACTTTCCAAACTTGCAGCAAATGTATTCAAGATGAGTTAAAGACAAATTATAAAGATAAAACTTTACTAATTCATATTGAAGAAATACCTATTGATTCAAATTCTGAATATAGACAGTTTACAAAGTCGTTATTTGCGCTTATAAATAATATCCATTTAATTAGTGAACTTACAAACGTGAAGTTTATTTTGTCTTCAATTCAAAATCCCATTACTCATATTAGCAAAAACGACCAAAAAATCCACCAATATTTGCATTTTTTTCAGTTAAATTGTTGGAAAGAACAAGATATAAAAGCATTAATTGAAGTTATCACAAAAGCATTACAATATGATTTGCCTTCAAATATACAAAATGAACTTATAGAACAAGCAAAAGGTTCGCCCAGATTTATAAAAAAGTTTTTCAAAAATGTATTTTTGAATGATGATAGAACAGAAGCAAATTTATTACAAAAGATTAAAGATACCGACAACGAATTAAAACAATTTGGAAATGAGTAAGATATTAAAACCATATACAATTATCCCGCCTGATTTATACATTGAAAGGGAAGCGGATAGGCAAATAGAAAATATCATTAGAGATATGGGAAGACCCGGATATGTTCTTGTGTCTCGTCAAATGGGGAAAACTAATCTATTGCTTAATGCAAAGCGAAGATTGGAGTCCGCTGATGACATATATGCTTATATTGATTTATCTAACCCCTTTGAGGATTTGAGAAGTTGTTTTGAGAATATTGTTGATACTATATTAGACACTAATGAGGAAAAATTGTCAACAATTAATGAAACTATAAAAAACAATCGGAAGCAACAGATAGATATTCCGCCACACAAACAACATCTTAATGAGCTTAGATTAATTGTGAAAAATATTCAAGGCAAATTGGTTATTATTCTTGATGAAATAGATGCATTAACAAAAAAAACATATTCAGACCAAATTTTTGCACAAATTAGAAGTATCTATTTTTCAAGGGCAAACTATAAAGAAGATAACCGATTAACCTATATCCTATCTGGAGTAATTGAACCCAATGAAATTATTAAAGACCCCAAAATATCCCCATTCAATATTGGAGAAAAAATATTTTTAAATGATTTTTCTAAAAACGAATTTGAAAACTTCATTGCAAAATCTCAATTGGATTTATCCGAAGAAGTTAGACAAAGAATATTTTATTGGACAGACGGTAACCCTCGAATGACTTGGGATGTTTGTTCGGAAATAGAAGATAGATATAGGAACACAGAAATTACTCAAATAAACGTTGATGATTTAATACGGGAAATGTATTTAACAACATTTGACCGTTCTCCGGTTGACAATATACGAGAAATAGTAAAATATGATAGAGAACTGCGAAATGCAATTATTGAAATCGCTTACAAAAAAGGCAAAGAGGTTTCAGATAAAATAAAAAGTAAATTATATTTGTCTGGGATAACTAATTATAATGATAATAACGACATTCATATAAAAAATGAAATTCTTAAGAAAAGTTTAAGTCTTGATTGGATTAAGAAAGTGGAAGAAGAAGATAAAGGTTTGATAAAATTGGCATTGGAATTTCACGAAAAAGAAAATTATTCAGAATCACTTGCATATTTTGAAAAATTTCTTGAAAATAATATCTTTGATTCAGAAGTTGAATCTTTGTATTATTACTATATGGGGTCAGCTGCCTATCATTTGTCGAATTTCAAAAAATCATTAGAATTCCTAAATCGAACAAATTTCAACAAAGAAGAATCTGAGAAATTTTACTATATATCATTAAATTTAAAGGGATTAGTAAACTTTTATGTCGGAAAAATAGAAGAAAGCCTTACATATTTACAACAAGTAATAGATACTAAAAAGGGTGACGAAATTTATGTTAGAGCATTATTGAACTATGGTAGCATTGCAATAAAGTCGAATATAAATAGATATGCAAATGACGCAACAACTATATTTGAAAATGTTACAAATGAAGAGGGATTTAATAAAGATAAATTAGAAGAAAACTTTGTTAATGAAGTAAAAGCAATCGCTTATTATAATTTAGCCCAAATAAATAGCAAAAATAAGAAAATTGATTTTGCAATAAATAA
>JAITTF010000184.1 GCA_031287215.1 Bacteroidales bacterium | reverse complement strand
CCCTCTCTCAGCACATCTCCTCTACCCTCTTTCCCGTAATTCAATACATCCGGTTTTTCGTGAAGATTTTTTCCTATCCCATGACCACACAACTCTCTTACCACTCCATACCCGAACTGTTCTACATACGATTGGACGGCATGTCCAATATGTCCGGTAGTATTTCCTTTCACTGCCACTTTTATTCCTCGCATCAGTGAAGCTTTAGTTCTTTCTATCAAGAGTCTTTTTTCTTCTGAAATGTTACCTACTGCAAAGGTATAACAATAATCTCCATGATAACCATTCAGATAAACTCCACAATCTACTGAAATGATATCTCCTTCTTTAAGGGCATATTGATTTGGAATTCCATGAACTACAACGTCATTAACCGATAAACAAAGAGCAGCAGGGAATCCGTTATATCCTTTAAAGGACGGAACTGCGTGGTTATCTCTAATAAAGGTTTCTCCAATTTTATCCAACATCAGGAGAGACACTCCGGGATTTACCGCTTTTGCTACTTCTGCCAAAGTTTTACCAACAAGCAAAGAACTTTTTTTTATCAGTTCAATTTCTTCGTCTGTTTTTAATCGAATTTTATTGAACATCATTTTTATATTTTACATTGATCGACCCATGAATCGACCAGTTTTTGTTAATCCGTCATAATTTCTCATCTTCAAATGACTATCTATTTGTTGTAATGTATCCAAAACAACGCCTACCATAATCAGTAAGGAAGTACCACCAAAGAACTGTCCAAACTGTTGGTTCACTCCAAATATTCTCACAATCGCGGGTAATATAGCTACAAGACCAAGGAAGATAGACCCAGGAAGTGTAATTTTCGACATCACATCATCTATAAAATTGGTAGTTTGTTTACCCGGTTTTACACCCGGAATAAAGCCGCCATTTTTCTTCAAATCTTCAGCAATCTGATTAGGGTTGATTGTGATAGCGGTATAGAAGTAAGTAAAAACAATAATTAATAAGAAGAATACTGCATTATATCCTAATCTATTATAATCTATAAAACCGCTCCAGAATCCACTACTTGAATTTTCAGTAATGGAGATAAAAGTAAGAGGAACAAACATAATTGCCTGAGCAAAGATAATCGGCATAACTCCTGCAGCATTTACTTTTAAAGGTAAAAAGTTTCGAACGCCACCATATTGTTTATTACCTACAATTCGTTTTGCATATTGTACAGGAATACGTCTTGTACCTTGTACTAAGAGTACACACAAACTAATAACAAGCATCAACATCAAAATTTCGATAACGAAGATGATAGGTCCTCCGTTCATTTCAGTAATACGTGAAATAAATTCAGCTTTAATAGCGAATGGGAATCGAGCAATAATACCGATCATAATAATCAAAGAGATACCATTACCGATACCTTTATCGGTAATTTTCTCACCTAACCACATTACAAATAGCGTACTCACAACAAGCAGCACAAATGCTGATAAAGAGAAAGCCGTCATTCCCAAGATATGCGTATTCAACATCACAGGCGAGACAGCACTACTAAATTGTCCTTGAATATTAGCGATATAAGCGGGAGCTTGAACGGCCGTAACAGCTACGGTTAAGTAACGGGTAATCTGGTTCATTTTTGTTCTTCCGCTTTCGCCCTCTTTTTGCATTCTTTGGAAGTAAGGAACAGCCAGAGTCAATAATTGGACAACTATAGACGCTGAGATGTAAGGCATAATTCCCAATGCAAATATAGAAGCATTAGAAAAAGCGCCACCCGAAAAGAGGTCTAACATGCCGAGCAGTCCTTCTTGAGCAGCAGAAGTAAATGCGCCTAAAGAAGCCGGATTGATACCGGGCAGAACAATGTGAGAACCTAAACGGTAAATCAGGATAATTCCCAAAGTATAGACTAATCTTTTTCTTAAGTCTTCTATTTTGAAAATATTTTTGATCGTTTCTATGAATTTTTTCATCAGTATTATTTGCTAAAAATTATTGTGCATCTATTTCTTCGTTTGCTTTTTCGGCAGGTACTTCAGGAGTTTCTACTACCTCTTCTTTTTTGGCAGTTTTAGTTGTTTTTTTTGCAGATTCTTCTTCTACCGAAGCACCAATAACGAGAGCTTTACCACCTGCATTTTCGATAGCTACTATAGCTGTTTTAGAGAATGCGTGAACTGAAACTGACATTTTAGCAGTTAATTCACCATTTCCTAATATTTTAATCAAAGATTTTTTCTTAGCCAAGCCGTGTTGGATTAAGGTATCTAATGTTACCTCTTTTAATTTAAAATCGTCAGCCAATTTTTGGAGTGTACTTAAGTTAATAGCATTATACTCAACGCGATTAATGTTTTTGAAACCTCTTTTAGGGAGGAGTCTATAGATAGGCATTTGACCGCCTTCAAAACCATTCTTTCTACTGTAACCTGATCTTGATTGGGCACCTTTATGACCTTTTGTAGAGGTACCACCTTTACCTGATCCTTGTCCTCTACCGATTCTCTTTGAACCTGCTGTTGCTCTTTCTGCCGGTTTTAAATTGTGTAATTCCATCTGTTATATTAAATATTCTAAAGTTAATACTATAATTATAATTCTTCTACTACGATCAAATGTTTAATAGCATTGACAATGCCTAAAATCTGAGGGGTAGCATTATGTTCTACGCTATGATGCATTTTTTTCAATCCTAATGCTTCTAAAGATCTTTTTTGTCGCAAAGGTCTGTCGATAGAGCTTTTAACCTGCGTAATTTTAATTCTTTTCATCTTACAATATTACAATTTATAATGGTTATTCTATTTCACTTTTTACTAATGCCGTCAAATTTTGTCGATTTTAGCCCCTTTAAGGCGCAATACTTTTCATGTTTTAACAACAAATTTGTTAGACATTTTTTCTATTTAACTATTGTTAGTCAGCTACTTAAGCAGCAATTCTAACCTTCAAGAGCTAAATTCAGCATTACACTTTAAAAAGTCGGCAAATATACATAATTTTTTTAAATTATTTTAGATGATTAGATTTTTTCTCAATATTTTTTTGATTTTTTTTGTTGAGAATTTTTAAGTTGTAAAATATTTGCCTTGCCAGCTGTCTCGTCTTTCTAATTCGGTTTCTATTTTATTTAAGACAACATCGTAACGAGTTATTCCCCACGTATTTAAAGACAGGTAACGAGGCGGAACTTCCCCTGCAAACCGTTCAATAATGAAATTAGGATTTAATTTTTCTATATAATCACAAATAAATCTTACATATTTTTCTATATCAAATTGTTGAAAAAAAAATTTTTTTTCTTGATGCTCTTGTTCCATGCGAGTACCTTTTATAATTTGCAGTTGGTGAAATTTGATACTATGGAGAGGAAGGCTATTAATACGGTGGATTTGGTCGAACCAAAAATTGATATTTTCATTTGGAAGACCGAAAATAAAATGGGCACCAGTACAGAGACCTGCATCGGAAGTTTTACGAATCATAGATTCTGCCAATTCAAAAGTATGACCTCTGTTTATATATAGTAAGGTCTCTTCAGAAGTACTTTCAACTCCATATTCTATGGAGACGAATAGTTTTTTGTTTAATTCTTGAAAAAAAGCAAGTTTTTCTTCATCCATACAGTCAGGGCGGGTCCCAATCACAATACCTTTTATTAAGGGGTGTTCTATTGCCTGCATATATATTTGTTTCAGTTGTTCGAGAGGGGCATACGTATTAGAATAGGCTTGAAAGTAAGCAAGATAACCATTTGCACGGCGGTAGCGATTGAGATGAAAAGTGATACCCTCTTCCAACTGCTGCTTAACACTCTTTTGGGGATGGCAGTATGAGGGGTTAAAAGCATCATTAAGGCAATAGGTACATCCTCCGGTGCCTACTGTGCCATCTCGATTGGGGCAGATGAAACCCGCATCTATGGTCAATTTTTGCACTCTGCCTCCAAATTGATTCTTTAGAAAATTTTTATAAGAGTTAAAACGGCGTTCGTTACGCCAAATAAATACCATGTTTGACCTTTTTTTTGCAAAAGTACAAAAAAAAAGGCTGAATTACAACTCAGCCTTTTTTATTTATAAAGCAAGATTAATTTTGATATTCATAGTATGTAGTATAAATTACAATCTCAGTATCCCAATAACCATAAACATAGGTTCTAATTTGTTCAACAGGCCATTCGCCATCATATTTGTATGTATAATTTTGAGGATCTTCTGAAGAATATTCGATTTGTGTAATATTATTTTTTGAAGTTAAAAATGTGTTGTCCATTCCGTATAAAAATGATTTATAAAAAGGATTGTTCATTTTGTCGTATTTATACATCGTTATACCACTTTCATCTTCATAATAATTATTGGTTTGGATGATTGAGGAAATATTATCACCTGAATATGAGATATTTAAAGTAATGACCATATTGCCTAATATTTTTTCTTCATTTTTATTCATCATATTTTTTATTGACGTGGAGAGCACTTCACTAATAGCTTGAGGAAACAAGTAACGAGAAATAGGAGAAATCACATCAGAAATATGTAATGCGTTTTTGTTTTTAGATCCACCTACAAACTCCATTGACATTTCAGTAATTTGTTTGTTGTCAATTTTAGTAACATCAATACTTATATAGGTAAAACCAACCTCTTGAATCAAAATCTGATGTAATTGTTTATTTTTATATTTAAATAGAATGCGTTCCATACCTCCATAATAATCAATTTCGGTAAGATAATTCTGTTTATCATAAATAAAATCAATTTTTCCTCCTTCAATATTAATAGTAGTTAATTTATTTTTGTCCCATATCCACTCTTCTTGTAATAATTTTGGAGATTCTTGAACTACGTCTCCCATAAGAATGTATTGAGAAGAGGTGTAAATTTTGGAAATTTTCTTTTCTGGATTATAGTCCGGTTTGTGGCACGAAGAGATCATACAGGTTACCAACAGTGCAATTGCAGTAGTTACAATAATTTTACAAAGATTTTTCATGATAATGAATTTTAATTAATATTTG
>JAITTF010000137.1 GCA_031287215.1 Bacteroidales bacterium | reverse complement strand
ATCAACGGTTCTAACATAAGCCGGTATTTCCTGAAGACCGGCTAATTGTGATGCTCTAAGCCTTCTTTCACCAGAAATAAGTTGATATTTACCACTTTCAACAGGTCTAACGGTAATAGGTTGGATAACACCATAAGTTTTAATTGAAGTAGCTAACTCGTCTAGACTCTCTTGTTCAAAATCTTTTCTGGGTTGTGAAGGATTAGCTTCAATAGAAGAAATTTTGATATAACTATTGGTTTCCGATTTAATTCTGGCGATTGAAGAAGGAGCCAGTATTTGTTCTTCACCAAGAAGAGCACCTAAACCTCTTCCCAAAGAATTGGGTTTATTTTTTTTGTCCATAATTATTTTTCTGATATCAAGCCATTATTTACTAATATCTCTTTAGCTAAATTCATATAATTAACTGTTCCTTTGGACAATACATCATAAAGCACCACCGGTTTTCCATGACTTGGAGCTTCACTCAGACGAGTATTTCTTGAGATGATAGTGTCGAAAAGGATATTTTTACAATGCGACCTCACATCTTCGACCACCGCATTTGCTAATTTAAGACGAGAATCATACATGGTAAGTAAAATGCCTTCAATCATGAGATCGGTATTCATACCGGATTGAATCAAACGCACTGTATTTAGTAATTTTCCAAGACCTTCCAACGCAAAATATTCACATTGAACAGGGATGATGACCGAATCAGAAGCGACTAAGGCATTCAGCGTAATAAGCCCCAAAGAGGGTGCGCAATCAATAATAATAAAATCGTATTTATCTTTAATAGAATGAATTGCATCTTGAAGTCGATATTCACGTCTTTCAAATGAAATCATTTCAATTTCAGCACCTACGAGATCTATATGAGCAGGGATCAGGTCAAGATAGGGAGTTTCTGTAGATACTACAATATCATTGATAAATTTATTACCAATAATAGCGTTGTAAATATTAAATTCGTAATCTTTTGCATCTAAGCCTACTCCTGAAGTGGCATTAGCTTGTGGATCTGCATCTATTAACAGTGTTTTGTATTCTAAAACAGCAAACGAAGCAGCGAGGTTAACAGCAGTCGTTGTCTTACCTACCCCACCCTTCTGATTCACGACAGCAATTATTTTACCCATAATTAACCCTCCATATCTTCAAAATTAACTTCCATTGCCTGGTAGTTAACTTCATTCTCAAATAGCTTATCATCAGGAAGTTCACCTGTTTTGATAAAATTCAACACTGCAGATAATGCATTTTCAAATTTGTCAAAATCCTCTTTATAGAGAAACAATTTATGTTTTTCATAGTAAAAAGTACCGTTATCAGCATTGAATTTTCTTTTACTTTCAGTAATTGTCAAATACTTCTCATCTGCTTTTGTTACTTTAACATCAAAAAAATAAGTCCTTTTTCCGGCTCTAACCGCCCTTGACAAAACTTCGTTTTTCTCTTGATTTTCCATCGCGCTTATTCTTTAATTTTTTTCTTGTAATTTACACTGCAAAGATATTATTTTTTTTTATTCAATAACCTATATTGTTGATATTTTTATTGTTTTTTTATTTAATTTTCATTTTAAACAAAAATTTAGGTGCAAACTTCTATCAATTAACCTATTAATAAAAATATACTAATCAAAACTTAGATTATCTTTTTTTAATAGAGATATAGCTATATATTGGATAATGATCACTTACAGAGATGGATGTATTAACAGTATGTCCATAAGAATGAAATTTCTTATCATGGAAAATATAATCAATTCTGTAACTGGGAAAATGTTTACCATGATAAGTAGTTCCGCGTCCTTTGCCACTGAGACGATAGGTGTCTGTAAAACCTGAACCCACTTCATTTACGCTATAAGAAGTAGGCGTATCATTAAAATCACCACAAATGATAACCGGATATTGACACTCCTCAATATGCTTTCTAACTGCTTTTGCTTGTCCTGCCCTTTTCTTATAGGCTACTTCCATTCTATCAGACAACAACTTAGCTTTTTCATTCAAATAGGGATTGTTTAATTCATTATTCAAAAATAGATGACTGCTTTCATAATCAATTTTATCAAAACGAAAAGATTCTAAATGTAAAGAATAGACTCTAATCGTATCATACTTAAATCTTATATCAACATAAATAGCACTATTTGAAGTATTAGTATCTGGTAATTCAACAAACCCTTTATTAATGATTCTATATTTTGAAAAAATTGCCTGTCCAAAGAAATACTCCTTCTTATAATTAATAGGGAAATAACAAGAGTAAAATTGTGAGGTTGCTCGGTTAGTACGTTTATTCAAATTAAACATAGAGAGGATCGTATCGGTCGTAGAAAAATTAATTTTATTGCTTTTTTCATAAAAATATTCCTGCAAACAGATGATATCAGCATTTTCTTTTTGAAGCATTTCTAAAATTTGATTTCTGCTTTTGATTTGCTCAGCCGGTTCATTAGAATTATAAACCCCAAAAAGTTGTGCATTATAACTCAATACTTTAATACAATTGTAGCACACTTCCGGTTTATCGGTTCCACGCATTTGGTATGTTTTATCAATATTATTGACATTAATAAGCAGAAAAACGATAGAAATTAGTGCATATTGATATTTAACAAATAACCAAATGACGATAAAAATAAGATTGACAATCACCAAGTAATGAAATCCTAAACCGCAATAAGTAAGCAACATCGAAAATGTAGGCGGAATATATTGCGATAAATAGACAAACAGTAATACCAAAACGGCAACGACATTCAACACTAATAATACAAAAATCAATCCTTTATGAAATAAAGCACTTTTCTTCTTTGCCATAAACTATTTTTTACTATAGTGAAATAGAAAATCTTTTTCCTCTTTGGACAGAGCATCGTAGCCATTTTTAGAAATTTTATCTAAAATAGTATCTATATGTTGCTGTTCTTTAAGTTTTTGAGCATTATATTCCTCATCACTTACCGGTCGTTGCGAGTAGTCGTAGGAGGTAGCGAATTTCTGTTTTTTTGCTTTTTTAGGGCGTTTATGAGTCGTATAACTTCTATAAAAATATTGAGAAGCAAAACCATAAAAGACACCACCAAGATGGGCAATATGACCACCGGCATTCCCATTCGGAATATTGATAATATCTAAAACGATAAAGACAATCATGATCCAGAACAGCTTTACTCTACCTATTAAAATCAAATTCAGCTCATGCTGAGGACGATAAAAAGTAATTGCTGCCATGATAGCCATAATACTTCCTGAAGCACCTACAGCATAAGACACCGGTAAATTCTCTGCAAAAACCGGAAACGACTGATATGCCAACATATAAAGAATATTGCCGGCAATGCCACCCAAAAAATAGGTCCGGATCAATTTTTTCCGATCTAAATATTGTAAAAAAATCTGTCCCGTTATATACAACATCAACATATTCATGAAAAGATGCCAAAAATTGGCATGCATAAACAGCGAAGTAACAATAGACCAGGGTTGGTACATGAGATTTTGCAACTATGCAGGACAAGTTAATTTATTGAGAATCAATTGAAAAAAAATATTACTTGCAACAGATTGCATAAAAAATCCACCCATTTGAAATAGCAATTGTAAGAATAAAAAGAAAAGCCAGACAATCACATTAAGGATTATCAATCTATTGAGAGGTGATTTGGAATGGATAAAATTAGAAAACCGGTCTCTAAACGTAGGCATTCCGAAATTTTGGTTATAATACATTGAAATACAATTATTTTAATATCATTAAGAAGGTGTCAAAATGAAGTTACAAATGTACATAAAATTTTTCAATTATACACAGACACAT
>JAITTF010000053.1 GCA_031287215.1 Bacteroidales bacterium | reverse complement strand
GTGCCAAAAAAGATGCTATCGTCAATATGGGTGGATTTATTGCTACCAATAATGAAGCATGGTACGACCAAGCTAAAGTTTTAGGTATTGTGTATGAAGGTTATATGACTTATGGTGGCATGAATGGACGAGATATGAATGCGCTTGCAATAGGGTTGGATGAAAATACGGAATTTGATAACTTAGAAACAAGAATTAAACAAATTGAATATTTAGCACAAAAATTAGACGAATATTACATTCCTTATCAACGCCCTGCCGGTGGACACGGCATCTTTGTAGATGCGCTAAAAGTACTTACGCATGTCCCTAAAGAGGAATTCCCCGCTCAAACATTGACCATAGAGTTGTACCTCGAAGCTGGCGTGCGTGGCTGCGAAATTGGTTATCTACTTGCCGATAGAGACCCTATTACCCGCAAAAATCGCTTTGAAGGTCTGGATTTACTCCGTTTGGCAGTGCCAAGAAGAGTCTATACCAATAATCATGTTGATGTAGTGGCTGCTGCTCTAAAAAATGTTTATGACCGCAGAGAAACTATTAACCGTGGCGTGAGAATTGCCTGGGAAACCGAATTGATGAGACATTTTACCGTCAAATTGGAAAGACTGTAAATGATTATTATTGACAATGTTCTGGTATCTGAAATGCTCATCGAAGAATGCTTCTGCTGTGATATAGCCCAATGTCAAGGTAGTTGTTGCATTGAAGGAGATACCGGCGCACCATTAGACCCTTTAGAAATCTCTGATTTAGAAAATTATTACCCTGATTATAAAAAATATCTTACTCAGAACGGAATCCACAAACTGGAAGAAGAAGGACTGTTTGATTATGATGCTGAGGGTAATTTTGTTACTCCTTTGCTCGAAGATGAAGCATGTGCCTATATTTGTTACGATAACGGAATAGCACATTGTGCCATCGAAAAAGCATTCCGTAATGGCGAAATTGAATTTCAAAAACCCATTTCGTGTCATCTTTATCCCATTAGAATTTTACAATTACCTGATTATGAGGCATTAAATTATCATAGATGGTTCGTTTGTACACCGGCAGTTATTCGAGGAAAATCACTAAACCTACCTGTATATCAATTTCTTAAAGAACCTCTTCTTAGAAAATATGGTGAAGACTGGTTTCGAAAATTAGAAAAGAGTGTTAAAAATTGTCGCTAATTTTTTACTATTTAAAAAATAAATTGTAACTTTGCACCCGTTTTGATTAAAAAAACTACAATTTAATATTTATTTTTAAACCCTTATTATGAAGAGAGTTATCTTTTATTTGTCCCTAATTTTCACCTCCATGTTTTCACTAAATGCTAATGTTTTAACCGAAAGATATATAGATGAACACGTTATTGAAAAAACTACAAAGAAAATTATCAATAAAAGTGCGCTCACAAGTAGCGTTGTTACGCGTGGCGTAAAACAAACCGCCGCTTTCTGGACCAAAGAAGATGGTAATACGGAAGATTTTGTAAACTTCTGTGAACAAAATATTTGCAAAAATAAAGAAGCAAAAGAAGCTCTTTTTTATAGAATTTGTGATAATTTAGAAACGATCTTCGGACATAATAACCGTGTTACCATAGATTTATTATTACCTTCACACGTCCCGGGATACGAAACTACTGCCGTAGATGAGATTTTTGGTGCTTATGACGGGCTTTCTCATTTTACTGATGATATGTTTGCCAATAAATTGGCTTTTTTAGTCATACTTAATTTCCCACATTTTAACTTAGAATAAAAAAACAACAATGGTTCCTCATGGACTGATTTAGAATGGGGTTACGTGAGAATGGGAGACCTTTTTACCTCAAGAGTCCCTGCGTATAAACAACAAAAAATAAACACTGCAATCACTGCCGCAGATAATTATATCTCTAACTATAACATTCACATGGGGATGGTTTGGAGTGATGATAATGTGCAATATTGGAATAAAAGCATTAAGTTGATCTCTCATTGGGGACTTCGTGATGAACTGAAATCTGCTTATGCCGATAAAAGTAAAAATGGCGTTATCAAACAAAGAATCCTTTATAATATCATGAAAAGAATTATTGACCAATCAATTAAAGAGGTTGTCATTAATAACGATGAATACATATGGTATCCTTCAAGCAATCAAACTTTCCTCTATTCAACAGAGATCTCTACTAATTCGGAAAAAAATGTTCGTTACCAATATTTGCTCAATATTTTTAAAGCAGAAAAAGCGATAGATGAGTATTATGGTGAAAAATCAACCTTCTTAACACGGAAATTTGAAACTGAATATGAAATCTCGGTCGAAGAAACCGAAAAACTTTTCAAATCACTTCTCCTCTCTCCTCAAGTACAAGAAACTGCCAAACTGATTGCCAAACGTCTTAACCGTAAATTAGAACCTTGGGATATTTGGTATGACGGATTTAAAACGAGAAGTAGCATAAACCAAAATTGGTTGGATAGTATCGTCAAAAGTAAGTACCCTTCAAAAGATGATTTTGTAAATGATCTTCCTCGTATCTTGACCGATTTAGGCTTTACCAGTGAGATTGCACAATTTATCTGTTCACATGTTACAGTTGACCCCTCGGTCGGTGCAGGACATGCATGGGAATCCATGATGAAAAGCGATAATGCCCGTTTAAGGACTCGTATTGGTGCTGATGGTATGGATTACAAAGGCTATAATATTGGAGTTCATGAGTTCGGGCATAATGTTGAGCAAACGATTTCTTTGCATCAAGTGCCCAATTA
>JAITTF010000310.1 GCA_031287215.1 Bacteroidales bacterium | reverse complement strand
TCCTAAAATTCCGGTAGTAGGTAATGGGTTAACGATAATTTGGAAAGTCTTATTATTGAAACAACCTTCTGAAGTAGTTACTTTTACGGCACAATTAGTATTATTTAATGGTGAATAGAAAGCTATATTGTATGTAGATTCTGTAGTCCCCGTCCAATCGTACTGGATGCCTCCGGTAGCAGTTAACGTGGTTTGCTCTCCCTTACATAAAGTCAAATTGCCATCAAGCGTAATTTCAGGAAGAGGAATGACCATGGTTTGAGCAGTGGCAGTACAAGCATATTGATTAGTAGCAGTAACGTGGTAAATGGTTCTGATGATCGGATTTACATCTATTGATGAGGTATTCCCTCCTGTTGACCATATAAAAGAAGTCAAGAGACTACTGTCGGCAACCGTCAGTAAGGTATGAGTCGGCAATGTAGCTCCGGAATTAGCGTTAATACAGATATTTTGTATTGGAGTGATGGTTAAATCGGGTAGGGGATAGAGACGAAGTGAAATAGTGTCGTAGTTGACACAATTGGGGTTGTTGGAGATTGTTACGTAATAACTTCTTTGTTCACTGACAGTAATGGTTGCATTATTACTACCTGTACTCCAATGATATAAAGCACCACCATGCGCAGTAAAAGTAGTAGTTTTGCCGGCACAAATCACAGTATCTGCTGCCGTGATAGATACAGGTAGATCATTGACTACATTAAAGTAAGAAGAGGTATCATGGCAACCGTGATTATCGGTAGTAATAACTCTGAAATCTCCCGCAGTACTGACTGTAATAGAAGACGAAGCCAATCCATTGCTCCAATGATAACCTACATAATTGATATTGTTGGAAATAGAAATCGTAGAAGTCGTTGAAACACACAAATCATGACTTCCTGCCAATATCGGAGTGGTCTGTTGATGGATTCTAAAAGCAAAATAGATGATGCTGTCACAACCAAATTCAGAGGTATGTGTGAGTACATAATCTCCCGGAGTACTATAATAAACATCTCTGTATAAATGAGGTAGGTTTTCAGCACAAACACTTACCGTATCGTAAATATAGTAATCGGGATTGATATTTAAAGTAAAGACGATGACACTATCACAATTTACTTTTGAATTAAAATAGATCGAATAGATGCCGGATTCATAAAAAGTAGAATCGCCGTACGTAAAAGGTAATTCTTTACTACAAATAGTTGACTCATCAGTACTAATATAGTATGGACGTTCATTGACTCTCAACTTAATGATGCTGTCGCAACCATTTTCAGAAAAGAAAGGTATCGTGTAATTACCGGGAGCAACAATAGTGAGTCCTCTATTTTCAATAGGGTAACTATTATTACCATCTGCACAAACGGAAATAGTGTCAAATAATTCAAAAACAGGATTTTCAATAATATAAAACCATATTATACTATCACAAAGATCTACAGAATTAAAATGTAATATATCCTCTCCTGCAGAAAAATAGGTATTTCCATGAGCAATAACTGGAAAAGCATTAGCACATACAAATAGAGAATCAAAAGCAAGATAACTTTCTAATGTAATAATTGTTAGATATATTACACTATCTACAGCAATCGGTTCGGCTTCTTCATTTTCATCAGGAACAAAAATATGATAGATAATTTGATAATGACCAGCTGTATAATAGGTACTATCAGCGTAATAAACAGGAAAATTGTTATCACAGACTGAAAGCGTATCAAATCTTTGAATTTCAGGAAGCGACTGTGCATTAGATTTTTGGGTAAAAATAAAGATCAACGTGCACAAACAAACAACTATTTTGGAAAGAGATTTACTAACATTTTGAATGTAAGGATTTTTCATGGCGAAATTAAACTTAAACTACAATAAATAAAAGTGCAAAGATACTAATAATTTGTAAATTATGAAAAATAAAAAAATGTAATTTTTCCTCTATATTTTTTGAGAAAAAATTTATGTGTCTATGTATAATTGAAAAATTTTAGGTACATTTGCAGCACTGTAAATACTATTATTAACTCATTTTTACTTACGATATGCTAACAGAAAAACAAAACACAGGAAATCAGGGAGAACAACTTGCCCAGAGCTATTTAGAACAGCATCATTACACTATTTTAGAAACTAATTGGCGGTTTGGTCATTTAGAAATCGACATCATTGCAAAAGACCAAGAACATATTGTTTTTTGTGAGGTTAAAACCAGGAATTCAGTGGCATTTGGCACGCCTGAAACTTTTGTAAATCCTCAAAAGCAGAAAAATATGATTAGAGCTGCTCATTTTTACGTCGTAACTAAACGAATCATGCAGGAAGTAAGATTTGATATCTTTTCGATAGTTTTAGGAGAAAAAACTGAAATAGTACATATTCAGGATGCTTTTCAACCGAGATGGTGATTCTAATTAAAAATGAATACTTATGATTACGAATTGAACTATGAATCAACAGTATTTATATTTCGATTAAAAATTTGAGATTGAACAATCTTCCTGTAAGATAATCAGGTACAGCAGTTTGTCGTCCACCAACGATAGAAAACCATTTGTATGAGGAGACATTTGAAGTACCTAATAAATTAAATACTTCAAAGAAAAGACCCATATTTTTGATGGTACGTAATGCTTTGTTTTTGTGTTTCATACGGTCTCTGGTCTGTTCAAGAAACATATAAGAAAAGCCAACATCTACTCTTTTGTACATACTTGTGCGCAGCGCAACTTCTCTACCATGATTATTGATATAGGTACGTTGCCCATTGGGGTAACTGTATGGTAATCCACTGGCAAATACAAAATTAAGATGTATTCTAAAAGAGGGAATACCCGGAAAATGGTCTTGAAAAAATAGATTAACGGCGAATGGCTGATCCGTAGGGCGGGGGAGATAGCCTGGTTTTACTTCTTCATTATTACTATTATAATAAGAGTCATTGACAATATTTTCAGAAGTTTTCATCAATGAGAGGGCGATCCACGATTCTAATCCTTCGATAAATTCGCCACTCCATTTTAGATCTATGCCGGTAGCGTATCCTTTAGCATCATTGAGTGCACTATATACAATTTTCACATTTTCAACATTATATGAAATTAAATTGTCTAAATACTTATAATAAACTTCAGCCGTAAATTTAAACGGACGCCTCCAAAGTTTAAAATTATACTCGGTAGCAGCTACAACCTGTACGGAGCGTTGCGCTTTGATATCAGGATT
>JAITTF010000248.1 GCA_031287215.1 Bacteroidales bacterium | reverse complement strand
TAATAGCATTTTTTCCAATTTTTACAGCATCCTTATAGAGTTCATCTACAATAAATGAAGGAGAAAATTTTGCTCTTAAGCTATTGGCAATTAAAACCATAGTATCTCTATTGACAGGCAAGCCTCGTTTTTCAATTTGTTGAATTAAAAATGTTCTAACTGAAAAATGCTGAAATTGGTAGTTGTCAATTAAATAGTCAACAATTGTTCCCTTACCTGCTCCCAGGGTGCCAGTAATGCCAATAATCATCATAAAATATCGTTTTTTACTCGGCAAAGATACACTTTTTTTTAAGTAAAACAAAATAGCCAATTGTTATTTAGCTTCGTTTTTCAAAAAAAACCGGGATAGTACTTTTTTTTGTACTTTTGCATTTTAAAAAAGTTCAAAAAAAAATGACAAATATGAATTTAAGTGAAATAATAACTATTAGTGGAAAACCTGGATTATATAAATTAATCTCTAAAGGAAAAAATAATTTTATAGTAGAATCTTTAATAGACAAAAAAAGGATACCTGCCTTTACTCATGATGGCATTTCCTCATTAGATAATATTGCTATATACACTATAAACGAAGAAGTTGCTCTCTCTGATATTTTCGAGGCTATTTATAAAAAAGAAAATGGAGATTTAGTACCTGACATCATGAAAGACACGAATAGAATGAAAGACTATTTTGTTGAAGTATTACCCGAATATGACCAAGAAAGAGTCTTCCCAAACAGCATAAAAAAAATATTAAATTGGTATAACATATTAAACAGCAATAATTTAATAGGATTACCATCGGCAGTTGAGACACAAGAACCTGAAGAAGACAACTCCTTATAAGCCTATCAATAATTTTTCAGCTCTTAGCTTACAATTTAAAGAATGAACAAAAATAAATAACATGACAAAATTTTTACGTAGGAAAAGAGTATGGGAAGTCGTCATCATTAGCCTCATCATTGTGTCAGTCATTATGGGAATCTTTTTATATCACAATTTTTTTCGACAAAAACAAGCTTACTTGATCGAAACAGTACCTCCCAACGCAATTTATCTCTTACAAATCAATGACAATGAAAAATTCATGAAAGAGATTCCTCAATTACTGCCTTATCTCAACGAATTATTATCCCTTTCTTCTGTTCCCGGTTTGGAATTTTTTATTGATAAATTATCCATAAAACAACCTGCTTTACTATTATCGGGACATTCTAATGGAGTGAATACAAAGTTATTATTATCTTCCTCTTGTTCTGAATTAGATTTTACAGGACTTTTATCAAAACTTAAAATTGATGAGAGAAATTTTATTAATTTTGAAGGTAGTAAAATCTATTCATTTGGAACTCATCTTAAAAAATTTTATTTTTCTTTCAATAATAATGTTTTTACCATTTCTGAAGATATTGAGTTGTTGAAAAAATCTATCGTTCAGCATAAATATCCCAAAAATATGTTGTCAGATAAGAAGTTTGCCGGGATCTACCATTTGGTAACAAAAAATGAAAAACAGAATTGGTTATTATTACATAATGCTCGTTTTTTTGAGATGAATTTACCACTTTTTTCAAAACAATATCAGCACCTGATCCAATCTATGAACATTGAATCCTATTGGAGTGCTTTTCAAATTCGTTTTGGAGAAAAAGAAATTGTACTCTCCGGATACATTGCCAAAAAGGTAACTTATATGCAAAAATTTGAAAACCAAGAAACTAATACCGAACTACCAACAAAAATAATTCCATTCTCTTCACTCTGGTATATGTCTTTTAATTTATCGGATTACTCCAAATTTATAAAATATTTCTCCACCTCTTCCAATCCTGCTGTACAGTCTGCAATCAAAGACTTTGATATTTTTAAGCCAAATGCTATTTACAGCTTTGCAATTGCAAAAGATACTTCAGAACTACATTTTATGGCTATAAAAAAAGACACTATCAATTTCAAACAAGAAGATTTATTGCCTGATTCTATGGCGCAAAGAGCTGAATTTGATTATAAAAATCATAAAATTTATCGTTCCGGATTATTGGGTTTTGAAAAACTCTTAACTATCTTCCAAGAACATAGTTCTTTTAACTATTTTACCGAATATCAAAACTATTATATCTTTTCAGATTCAATCTCTTCGTTGCAAATTTATTATAACGACATCTTACAGCATAACATTGGAGGGCTACCTCTTTATCGTTTTGTAAGGAGTAATTTACCTTCCCAATTTGCTCAGGAATTTTGTATTTTGTTTCCCGACCAATCAACTAATGAAAGTATGTTCTTTACAAATGATCATGATTTTATTGATACAAAAAAAAGGGGCACTACTTTTTTCTTATTCATTTTCTAATTCAAACAGGTCTTTTGTTCCGGTAAATGTTTATCTGAAATTCAAATAGCCTTTTTGAACATTTTTTTCGATAAAAAAAACACAATCAAAAAAAAACTTGTATCTTTGCACGAAAATAAAAAATTCTAAACAATATGTCATTTATCGAAGATAGAATAAAAACAGATGGATTAACGTTTGACGATGTGTTGCTAATTCCGGCTTATTCGGAAATATTGCCGAAAGATGTCTCATTAGTAACTCAATTTTCCAAAAATATTACTTTAAATGTTCCATTTATCTCTGCGGCTATGGATACCGTTACCGAGTATAAATTGGCAATCGCCATTGCTCGAGAAGGAGGTATCGGCGTGATTCACAAGAATATGTCTATTGAAGAACAGGCTAAACAAGTCTCCTCTGTTAAAAGAGCCGAAAATGGGATGATTCACTCTCCTGTTACGATTAGCCCCGATATGACGGTTATGGATGCACTTCAATTGATGAGTGATTTCAAAATTGGAGGCATTCCGGTGGTGGACGTAGAAAATGTCCTCATTGGCATCGTTACCAATAGAGACCTCCGTTTTGAAAAGGATATGAAAAAACCTATCCACCTGATCATGACTAAAGATAATTTAGTTACTACTAAAAATGACACCAATTTGGAGCAGGCAAGCGATATTTTACAACGATATAAAATCGAAAAACTGCCGGTAGTAGATGACAAAGGACATCTTTTAGGGCTGATTACCTACAAAGATATCACCAAAGCTAAGGATAAACCTAATGCGTGTAAGGACGAAAGAGGCAGATTGCGGGTTGCTGCAGGTGTGGGCATTTCAGCAGATACGATGCAACGAGTAGCCGCCTTAGTAGGTGCTGGAGTAGATGCAATTGTGTTGGATTCAGCTCACGGGCACTCTCTTTCTATCATTAATACACTTAAAGAGATCAAACAACAGTATCCTAATGTGGACGTGGTAGCAGGCAATATCGCTACTGCAGAAGCTGCTGTTGCGTTAGCAAATGCAGGTGCAGACGCCATTAAAGTCGGTATAGGTCCCGGTTCAATATGCACTACACGTGTTGTAGCAGGAGTAGGTGTGCCACAATTAACAGCTATCTACGAAGTGTCGAAAGCCATGAAAAACCGAAATATCCCCGTCATTGGAGATGGTGGTATCAGATATTCAGGAGATATTGTAAAAGCCTTAGCCTCAGGAGCCTATTCCGTAATGCTGGGTGGTATCTTAGCCGGTGTCGAAGAATCTCCGGGCGAAACGATCCTCTTTAATGGTCGTAAATATAAATCATACAGAGGAATGGGATCCTTAGAGGCAATGCAAAAAGGCTCTAAAGACCGCTACGGACAAGCCGATGTTACGGATTCTAAAAAATTAGTGCCCGAAGGAATTTCCGGTAGAGTACACTTTAAAGGAGACCTCTACGAAGTTATTTATCAATTGGCAGGTGGATTGAGGGCCGGCATGGGATACTGTGGCTCAGTAACAATTGATGAACTGCATAATGCCCGTTTTTGTAGAATTACTAATGCCGGTGTCATTGAAAATCATCCTCATGATATTACTATTACCAGTGAAGCCCCTAATTATAGCCCAAATAGTAATTAGTATTTATGAACCAAAATTCTGCTCCTATGAAAAAAATATTTTGCCTTATAGTCGGTCTGTTCCTAACCATCACTGCTCTGTTTTCACAGGAATGTATTGATGCCTTGATGCTAAAAAATGACTCTGACACCTTGTTCTGTAAAATTATGATGGAAGAT
>JAITTF010000209.1 GCA_031287215.1 Bacteroidales bacterium | reverse complement strand
GTGGGGCATGATGATGAAAGAAAATTATGCCTATATTGTCATTGATAATGCCTACCTTGCGATCATCCCCGGTATCGCTATCATGTTGTTAGTGCTTTCTTTTATGCTCATTTCTAATTCATTACGGAATGCTATGGATGTCAGGAACTAGTATTTGCCGCATAAGGAAAAAAAATCTACTCATTACTATTTATTTTTCCAAGGCATATCAAAAAAAAATGTACCTTCGCACTCTGAAAATTATTTAACGAAATTAATTAATAATCATTAAAATACAATAGAAAAATGAAAAAAACAGTATTAATTTTAGCTTTTTTTATGTTTTTGTTTTCGACAACTAAAAACAGTTATGCTCAACAAACCGTCATTACTACTTATGATTGCGAAACGTTAACTGATTGGGCTCCGGGATTGTCTATTACCATTCAAGTAGGAATTTTTCCGCTTCCAATAAATTTAACATTTGCTACTCTTGACAACAATGGTCATAATGGAAAGGCTATTAAAGTATCTCCTGCCGCAGTTACCGGATTGGAAGCTCTTGGATTTCCTGCAGTAACTTTGCCCGGTATTCTTCAATTGGGACATAATTCATCCGCAACTGTGGACTTAGCTACTATTACAGCGTTAATTGAAGGTGGAAGTTTAGATCCGGCTGAACTTGCCGCATTAGGTGGCTCTCTGATGAATTTGATGGCAAAAGGACTCCCCATTAACGGTACTCCTGATGATATGACGGCTTGGGTAAAATTTGTTCCTGCTCCAGAAATTGTTGATACTGCTACCATTGTTATTACTGCTACCAAATGGAATACAGCTACACACACAAGCGAGATTGTAGGAAGTGGTAACTATTTTACCGGCACTGCAATGTCTCAATATCAAAAAATTAATGTCCCTATTGCTTGTTCCGCTGCTCCTGATAGCATCTCCATGATTGTGATGTGTGGCAATAGTCAAACAGATGTTAATAGCGCTTTTTATATTGACGATATTCAATTTACTTATGGTATAGATGCTATATCAGATAATAATAGCATAACATTCTCTTTCTACCCAAATCCAGCTACCAACAACATCACGATTACTCCTGCTGAAAGTACTCAACCATACCACGTTGCTCTTTATGACATGAACGGTAAGTTGATTTATGCTGCATCTTCTGTGATCGGCAATAGTACAATAGAGGTTAGCAACGTTGCTAATGGAATCTATGTCCTTGACTTTGTGCAGAATGACATTAAGACGACCCAAAAAGTAGTTGTTCGTTAATCATGAAATTGTGGCTGGCTCCACTTCATGGCATTACACATTACTACTTCCGAAACGTTCTTTTTTCTCAAGTGGACGGCATTGATGAGGTAATTGCACCTTTCATTCCGGTACAACCTACAGAAAAGATCAATATTTCTAAAATCAAAGAGTTATTACCCAATAATAACTCTTTGATTTTGCCCATTCCGCAACTGATGGGCAATGTGCCACACTATTTTATCAATACTATTGATGCCCTTCAAGACAAAGGTTATCAGCAGTTTAATTGGAATCTCGGTTGTCCTGCCTCCCAAATTGTGCGTAGAAATAGAGGCTGCGGATTGATGCAATATCCCGATTTGGTAGAAGAAACGGTAGATTTAGTGTCTCATCACATTGAAAATGCTTTTTCTCTGAAAATTCGCCTCGGCATGACCGATATTTTTGAAGGAATAGAAATCATTAAACGCATGAATCAATATCCGCTCAATTTTATTGTTATTCATCCTCGCCTTGGCATTCAACAATACAATGGTCAGGCTGATATTGAAGGCTTTAAAACATTAGCTCAACTGTCAAAACACAAAATTATTTATAATGGCGATATCGTTGATCAAGATTCTTTTCAAAATATTGCATCCCAACTTCCCTGCATAGATGATTTTATGATTGGAAGAGGTCTGCTTCGAAATCCCTTTCTGGCAGAAGAGATCAAAAACGTACAGCATCCTCAAGACCAAAACGAGCGGTTTAGAGCCTATTTTCAACAATTAGCATCCCTATTTTCCGCAACAAAACCGGACAAATCGGCTTTAGGATGCCTGAAAGAGCTGCTTAAATATTTTTCTATCTATAAAAATATTAATCATATTGAGTTGGCTAAAATGTTGAGAATAGAGAAATTAGAGCTGTTTATTGAAGCGGTAACAGCATATCTGTAGTATTGAATTTCACAATAAAAAAGCCACCTTAAATAAGGCGGCTTTTTTTGATAGGATGAATGTTAGGTCAACTATTTTTTGATCAATTTTTGAGTAACATTACCGGTAGCAGATTTAACGTTAACGATATAAAAACCGTTTGATAAATGGGATACGTTAGTGGTAATTTTATTAAGACCATTATTCAAAGTAAGGTTTTTATTATACACTTCTTGACCTAAAACATTAGTAATGGTTACAGTAGCATTAATAGACTCTTTAGAAAGAAATTCTAATATTACTTCATTTACAGCAGGATTAGGATAGATATTCATTTTACTGATACTATTTTCTACAATACCACTTTCTTGCCAGAGTCCTTGATAAATTTCATCAAGATTGTTGAAAGTTCCAATAGTAGCAGCCTCAATAGAAAGGAAATTAATATTGGAAGGGTAACCTGCAACAGAAGAAGAGTTTTCTTTGATTTCGCATCCTGAAGCAGGGTCTGTTTGCCACAACATATTGATTTTACCATTCACAATTTTAGATGCTACCACTGGATAGACGTCTTCGGAAGAAGCAATTCTTGAGGCAGCAATTAATTCAGGGTTATAGTTCTCCCAGAGTACATAAGTAAAGGGCATACCATAAGAGAGCCAACTGATTTTACCGTCCCAATTAGCACCGTTGTTGGTTAATTTTGTACCAAAAACGCCTCTATAGAAATAGCCATTGTAATCCTCATCAAGAAAAGGATATTCAGTGCAAGAAGTATAGAAAAGATATACATTCCCTGCAGATTCAACAAGTTGAGGAGAAGTAGAAACCCCTAATCCATAATGTGATGCTTGTGCATATACATGTTCTGGATCATTGGGGATTTGTATAGAAACGATACCATCTCCATCCAAATCCGGTGAACGCATCACTTTATAATTATGTGCAAGTAAAACATCCGGATTTAGGTCGTATTTTCTGACTGAACCATAATGACCAATCTCTCCCATTGTACTATTCCAATATACAACACCATCTCCAAGTAATCCAAAGTAACTATAAGAAGCATCTCCAGGAGTTTCGTCCAACATACGGAAAATGGCAAAAGCAACATGAATAGTACCGTCGTCTCCAATAGCAATAGCACCGGTTCCGTCGCAAACAAACGGGGTATCTGTTATAGTAGTAGTCTCTTCTCTGTATCCATCAGGAATAGGGCTGTCAAAAACAGTATGACGTGTCCAATTGACACCATTGTCCTCACTTAACCAATAAAAGACATCTGTAGTAGGAACACATACAAGAACAGCTATTTTATTTCCCTTAGATGTAATACTATAGGCATCTCCTGAAAATTGAGCAACATAATCAGCAGTAACATCTCCCACAACTCTTGGGCTTTCCCAAGTAATCGTATTAGTAGTTCCATTATAGGTACCTCTATAATATACTAAACAGG
>JAITTF010000145.1 GCA_031287215.1 Bacteroidales bacterium | reverse complement strand
GCTAATGAGCCTTTAATAGAGTATCTTAATGACGGTACTATCAATCGTATTGAGGGTTCTATGAATGGACCTCTCGGCAAATTCACCTCTTATGGAAAAATGAAAGGCTGTGCTGTATTGCGTTCTCATGGTGGTCGTGTACAAGCCATTCAAGATGGAGAGTTGAAGATCGATATTTGCGTCATTGCAGCCCCTTCTGCAGACCCCTTTGGTGATGCTTCCGGTGCTTTCGGTCCGTCGGCATGTGGCGTTTTAGGTTACTCGCTGGTGGATATGCTCTATGCTGACCATGTGATTGTAGTTACCGACAATTTAGTGCCATTTCCCTGTATTCCGATGCAAATTCAAGGCAATTATGTTGATTATGTGGTTGTAGTGGATAAAATTGGTATCCCTGAGAAAATTATTTCCGGAACTACACAAGTTACTAAATCACCGGATAGACTGTTGTTGGCTGAATTAACGGTGCAATTCTGCGTTGAAGCGGGGATTCTACACGATGGGGTAGGTGTGCAAACCGGTGCCGGTGGGACTTCTCTCTCGGTAGGACTTCATTTTCACGAGCAGTTGAAAGCCAACGGCTGGAAAGCACACTTTGCATTAGGTGGCACTACTCAATATTTAGTGAATATGCTTGAAGATGGTACTTTAAATTATCTATTAGATGCACAAGCATTTGACCTTGAGGCTGTTCGTTCTATTAAAGAAAACAGAAATCATTTGGATTCTTCTGTGCTTAATGTCTATAATTACCACAGTAAAGGTAACTATACCGGCATGGAGGATATTATCATCTTAGGGGCTACTGAATTGGATACACAATTGAATGGGAATGTAGTAACACACTCCGATGGACTATTGCTACATGGTATTGGAGGATGGCAAAATTGTCTCTTCTCAAAGAATACAATATTGCCGATTCCACTATTTAGAGACCGTATTCCGGTGATTGTGAATCAACTGACAACACTCTGTGGACCCGGAGAACTGATAGATATTATTATTACCGAGAGAGGCATAGTGATCAATCCCAAACGTACCGACCTGATAGATAAAATGCGAGGATCTTCTTTGCCCATTGTTACCATCAATGAACTGAAAGAAGAGGCTGATGCCATCTGTGGAGTCCCTGATCAAGCCCCCATTAGCGATAAGGACGAGGATACGGTTGCGATCATTAAATGGGTGGATGGTACGGTGATTGATTCGGTACGGAAAGTGATGGAGTAAGTTGAGGAGTTATAGGAGTTAGACGGAGTTAACAGGAGTTGAAAACTCTGTGTCTTCTTTGTGTTTCTCTGTGTACTAAAAAAGAAGTTAAGAAGTTAGAAATTATAGAAGTTTAAACTAAAAACTAACAGCTAAAAAAAATATCGATATGGAAAAAGTTAGAGTTCGTTTTGCACCCAGTCCGACAGGTCCTTTACACATTGGAGGTGTTCGCACTGCCCTTTATAATTATCTGTTTGCTAAGCAAAACCACGGAGCTTGTATTTTGCGCATTGAAGATACCGACCGACATCGTTTTGTTGAAGGTGCTGAGGAATATATTACTGAATCATTCAAATGGTTAGGGATAACGTTTGATGAAGGCGTACATTTAGGGGGTAAATTTGCACCCTATAAACAATCAGAAAGGAAAGAGATATATCAGCAATATATTCAGCAACTTATCGAGTCAGGGTGGGCATATTATGCATTTGATACCGCTGAAGAGTTGGAAGCTAAAAGAAAAGAGTACGAAAGTGAAAAGAAAAATTTCCAGTACGATATGACTACCCGTTATGGGATGACTAATTCTCTGTCTCTTTCTGAGGAAGAGGTCAAAAGTCGCATGGACATGCCATACGTGGTTCGATTTAAAATGCCGGAAGATAGAGAGATTGTTATTCAGGATTTGATTAGAGGAGAGGTTAGAATATTATCTAATTTATTAGATGATAAAGTGTTGTATAAATCTGACGGGCTACCTACCTACCATTTAGCCAATATTGTGGATGATCATTTGATGGAGATTACGCATGTGATTAGAGGCGAAGAGTGGTTGCCTTCTGCTCCCCTTCACGTCATGCTGTATGAGGCTTTTGGATGGCAAGCACCCCAGTTTGCCCACCTTCCGTTACTGCTCAAACCCGATGGAAATGGCAAATTAAGTAAAAGAGACGGTGATAGATTAGGATTTCCTGTTTTTCCGTTGGATTGGCAAAACCCTGAAACCGGCGAATTTTCAAAAGGATATAGAGAAAATGGCTATCTGCCTGAAGCAGTGCTCAATTTTTTGGCGTTATTGGGATGGAATCCGGGCACTACGGAAGAGTTACTCTCTATGGATGAATTAATTGCACTTTTTTCTATTAAAAGGATCAGTAAATCAGATGCTAAATTTGATATAGAAAAAGCCCGTTGGTTTAATCATCAATATATTCAGAAAAAAGACAACCACGAATTGGCACTTATTTTTGAGAAAATGCTGGTAGCGTTATCCATTCAGGTTGCTTTACCCAAAATTGAACAAGCCGTAGCTTTAGTGAAAGAGCGGTTACACTTGCTTACCGATTTTCCTGAACAAAGTCTGTTTCTATTCGTAACTCCTGAGGAGTATGATACTCAGGTGGTTAAAAAAAAATGGAAAGAGGATACACCCATTCATCTGACTGAAATTCAGAAAATTATCACCAATATTACCCCTTTTGACAAAACCGTGGCTCACGATGCCGTCATGAATTATATAACTTCTAATGAGTTGAATACAGGACAGATTATGAATTGTTTAAGGTTGTCATTAGTAGGAGCAGCTAAAGGTCCTGACCTATTTGAGATAGTAGGTTTTCTGGGGAAAGAAGAAAGTTGTAATCGGATTTCGAGAGCGATTACTCTATTATCGTAAAAATGATAGAGTATTACTTTATTACTAATGATCGTTTTTGCTTTTTGTTAAACACAAACCAAAGTCAGTAATTCCTTTTACTTTATTTTTTCTCATGCCTTGCAGAACAGAGAATTTGTAGGTGCCTGTAGTTGAAAAGCGAATATTGGTTTTGTAAGTAAACCGATTTTCTTTAATGCGACTATTTCCTTTTCCTGTCCATTTGCCAAAAGGATTACAGATAACAAATCCTAAAGTATCAGTGCCAATATATCCATTAGGGAACTCGCTTGTCAGGAAGATATAAAAATTTTGGGTTTCAAAATCGGTATTATTTCTAATATCTATATAAAAATCAAAGTATTGTAATGAGTCTATGATATCAATATTAAAATGCAATACTGAATCAATATTCCACACTTCTCCGTGTATGGGATATATTTCATGATAATAATTTCTATGGGTACAAGAGCACGAGAAAAACACAATAATCCATACAAAAGGAACAATAAATTTTCTCATAATAGTTTATTTATTTGTCTTCAATATTTTTCAACTCTTCAAGACTATAGCTAATTTCATTTTCTTTTGTTTGGTTTACAATTGAAAATTCTTCCAAGGTTTCTGGATATTTTCCTTTAGCATTAAGCGCTATGATTTCGTTTACTTTGTCAAGAGGAATGGCAAGCATAGTAGAGTTGTCATGGGCATAAGAGTACCAAACAATTTTTTTAAAAATGTCGATTTTATTATAATAAGCCTTTCCTTTTTTAGTTTTTAACTGTATATTTGATTGAGGAAAATCTTTAAGTTCTTCTAAATAGGTACTTTGTTCGAAATTGAGGCAGCATTTAAGTTTACCACACATTCCGGCTAATTTTTGCGGATTAAGGGATAGTTGTTGCGTGCGGGCAGTAAAAGTAGAGACAGACTGAAAATTCACCAGCCATGAGGAGCAGCACAATTCACGTCCACAAGTGCCAATACCACCTAAACGTGCCGCTTCCTGCCTTACTCCTATTTGTCGCATTTCGATTCTAATTTTAAATTGTTCTGCCAGAATTTTAATTAGTTCACGAAAATCGACTCTGTCTTCTGCCGAATAGTAAAAAACAGCTTTAGAACCATCTCCTTGGTATTCAACATCATTAACTTTCATTGCTAAATTCAAATCCCAAGCGATATAGCGTGAAGCGAGCATTGTAGCATGTTCTAAATTGACGGATTTTATCCATTTCTCGATATCTTGAGTACGTGCAAGTCGATAGACTGATTTTGTAATGTCAGTTAGTTTAATGTTTTTCCGTTTTAATTGGTTTTTAACACTAATACCTGTTGCAGAGATAATACCTATGTCATGACCAGGAGAGGATTCAACAGCAACGATATCTCCAACTTTGAAGACCCCTTCGTTAGGTATGAGATAATAATCTTTATGACTATTTTTAAAACGGACTTCAACTGCCGGAAATTCTACATAATCGGTAGAGATTTCAATTTGAGTTATCCACTCACAAGAAGATAATTTACAACATCTGTAGCTATATTCCTTGCAATGAGCATCTTCATTTGAGGGAGTGGAATTAAGACCACGACTTAAAAATTTATTATTAGCAATTTCAGCAGTTTCTTTACTCACTGCAGAGCGAATGTCTAAATCTAAATATTCTTCCAAATTTTCGTTTTGTGAGTGGTCTTTATCATCACTTTTATTATTCTGTATCATGACTTTAAGTTTCAGAGATTAAAACTACAAAGGTACATGAATTTTTTTGATTATAAAAGGAATAAGTCTGATTTTTTATCATTCTTGTCCTTTTAGCCATCTAATAACGTTATTTACAGCCATTTCTATTCTTGTATCAAAAGCCTCACAGGTAGCGTAACCGACATGAGGAAGTAAAATACAATTAGGCACAGTGAGTAGTGGATGATTTTGTGGAAGCGGAGGTTCAGCGTCAAACACGTCAATTGCTGCACCAGCAATAATACCATTTCTTAGTGCATGGGCAAGAGCAGAGGTATTGACAATTTTTCCTCGAGCAGTGTTAATCAAAATTGCATTGGGTTGACATAATTCTAATTTTTCTGCTGAGATTAGATTCTCGGTTTGCTCATTTAGAGGAAGATGTAAAGAAATAATATCAGAGATAGATAATAATTCATCTAAGGGATAGTAAGGAATGCCAGAACTTCTTAAATCAGGGTCTTCAATTTTGTCCCAAGCAATTACTTTACATCCTAAAGCCTTCAATGAAAGGGCAGTCTCTTTGCCTATTAAGCCGGTGCCAATAATGCCTGCCGTTTTTCCTCGCATTTGTTTTCCTAAAAAATTCTTTCTACTTCCTCCATTTCTTATTTCATTGTTAAAAAAAGTAATACGTCTGTATAAGTCAATGATTAATCCTACAGTCAATTCAGCGACAGCAGTAGTAGCATAACCCGATGTATTCATGATTTCAATTCCTTGATCATAACAAAAACCTAAATCAATATGGTCTAATCCTGTAAATGCAACTGAAAGCAATTTGAGCCTTGAAGAAGATGAAAGAATATCACTATTAAGACGGATATTGGATACGATCGCAACATCGGCGTGCTTTAAACGTTGTTTTAAGATGATGGGATCTTCTGACCGGTCAGGGAAACAGACAAATTGATGTCCTATTTGATTAAACAATTGCTCATAACGTCTCACTTGAGCAGCACTCATATTGATGGGTTCTATAGCTACTATCTTCATACTAAAACATTTTTACAGAACTGCAAAGGTACAAAAAAAATATATATTTTTGTATCTAATTGTATATTTTTTTAGTGTTTTTTTTTTTTGAAAATTCTAAAAGAGCTATAAAAATTCAATTATTTTATGTGTTGAATAATTATTTTAGCTCTTGCTTTGCCAATTACTGCGGTTAGCTCTTCTTCTGAGGCTTGTTGAATGCGTTTTACACTTTTAAATTGTAGTAATAATTTTGCTGAAGTCTCTTTGCCAATACCCGGAATAGTGTCTAATGCGGAGGCGATGCTTTTTTTGCTTCTTCTGTTGCGGTGATGGGTAATGCCAAAGTGATGCACCTCATCGCGCAAACGTTGTAATAATTTTTGTGCTTCCGATTTTTTATCTAAATATAGAGGCAAATTATCGCCAACTTTATAAATATCTTCCAACCTTTTGGCGATGCCTATCAAGAAAATTTTGTCCTGCAATCCTATATCTTTCAGGGCTTGGTATGCCATACCTAACTGCCCTTTGCCGCCATCAATTACTACTAATTGAGGCATAGCGACATTTTCCTCTTTCAGTCGAGCATACCGGCGATGAACTACCTCATACATAGAGGCAAAATCATTGGCACCTTCTACCGTTTTGATATTATAATGTCTATACTCTTTTTTTGCCGGTTTAGCATTCAAAAAGCAGACCATGGCGGCTACAGGTTCTTCGCCTTGAGTATTTGAATTATCAAAACATTCGATGTGAATTGGCAATTCATTCATTCCCAGTGCTTTTTGGAGTGCCACCAAAACACGATTTTGATGGCGTTCAGGATCAGCTAATTCCTGTTTTTTTCGTTTATTCAATCGAGCAAAGTAGGCATTCTTTTGGGATAAATCCAACAACTTCTTTTTTTCAAATCGTTGAGGTACTGTAAATTGATGTTTTCCTAATTCGATTTCGAGTTGAAAAGGAACGATGATTTCTTGCGACAGTTTTCCAAATCGCTCTACTATCTCGGCGATAGCCATCAAAAGCAATTCTTCTTCGGTCTCTTCATTTTTGCTGATAAGCTCAAGTGTAAATGATTGTATGACTGATCCATCTATTACTCTCATGAAATTTACAAACGCCGATTCTTCATCTTTATCAATGGAAAAGACATCTACCTTTCCAATATGTTCATTGACTACTACCGATTTGGTTTTAAACTGTTCTATCATGGCAATGATCTGTTTCAGTTGATGTGCTTTTTCAAATTCCAACTGATTAGCATATTCGGTCATCTCTTTTTTAAGTTGCAGAATGACAGCATAAGTATTCCCTTTGAGGATTTCTTTAATTTGATAGATCTGTGAGTTGTACTCTTCCTCACTGATTTTGCCTGCACAAGGTGCTGCACATTTTTTAATTTGATATTGCAAGCAGGGGCGTTTTTCTAATATTTTGCAGGTTCTGAGTTGATATGCTTCTTTAAAAAGGTGCATTAAGTTATTCAGAGTATGGATAAATACGTAGGGGCCAAAAAACTCGTGGAGATTTTTATCCGGTTTACGGGTAATAATAAGTCGGGGAAATGGTTCTTTAGTGATCGCGACCCAAGGATAGGTTTTATCATCACGTAGCATGACATTATAGAAAGGTTTTAGCTTTTTAATCATGCTATTTTCCAGTAGTAGAGCTTCCCATTCACTGTTGACTACCGTAATCTGAATATCACGAATTTTAGAGACAATCAACTGCAATCGTCTTGTAGTCTGCTGTTTAAGAAAATATTGGGAGACTCTTTTTTTTAGATTTTTAGCTTTTCCAACGTACAACAGTTTACCGGTTTCGTCATAATACCGATACACGCCCGGAAGATCAGGTAATGTTTTTAGAATTAAGTTAATATGAGTTTTACAGTCGGTCATTTATTCAAAAAATTGAGATGTTGTTCAAGCCCCTGTTTTAACTCGAGGATCCAGCCATCCATAGATAATATCATTCATAATATTAATGAAAACGAGGATGATAGAGACGTATAACAGTGCTCCCATGACGACCGGAAAATCGTAAAAATTAAGGGCATCTACAATTACGACTCCCATACCTTTCCAGTCGAAAATGTATTCAATAAATACTGCACCGGCAAGCAGCGAAGCCAACCACCCGGAAATGGCGGTAATAACGGGATTTAGAGCGTTTTTTAAGACATGATGTACTAAAATTCTTCTAAAAGGTAATCCTTTGGCTTTGGCGGTACGGATATAGTCTTGAGACATGACCTCTAAAACCGAATTTTTAGTTAACTCAATTACTAATGCCAACGGTCTAATTCCAAGTGTAATAGCGGGAAGGATGAGGTTTTTCAAATCTAAATGTTGCCCCACACCATAATCATCTACCGTATAAAGACTCCCAAACATACTCAATCCGGTATAGTCCGAGAGTAAAAAAGCAAATACCCAAGCAAAGAGTACTGCCGCAAAGAAAGAGGGTAAGGACATGCCCAAAACCGATAAGATAAAAGCGGACTTGTCAAACCAACTATTGTGATAAACTGCCGATAATATGCCAATTAAAATGCCTACCAGAATTGCAAAAAAAATAGCCACAACCGCCAAAAGAGCCGTTTGAGGGAATGCCTCAGTCAGTATTTCCGAAACAGGACGTTTGCTTTGATAGGAACGGCGTAAGAAGGGCTTTTTGAGTACTAATGAGGATCTTTTTGAGGATATGATTTTAATATACTGATAATTATGATCGTTAAGATACCAAAAGGAAGTTACGTTATCGGTACGATGCCATGAAATAGGGGAGAGGTCATTGAGGTAGGCAAGGTATTGTTTATAAATGGGCAAATCAAGTCCCATCTCTTTTCGGATAGCCTCTTCGGTATCTAAATCGCTACGTTGCCCCATAATCATTCGGGAAGGGTCTGCCGGCAATATCGTAAAAAGGAAAAAGACTAAAGTAATGACTCCCAGCATTACTAAAAATCCATAGAGTACCCTTTTTATGATGTATTTTGTCATTATTTATCCCAAATTAAGCATTTTTTTGCGGTAATGACTACCAAGAACCGTCAAAAATAGTCCAAATCAAATCTCCGGTTTCCCATGCAGTTTTTACTGCCTTATCACCGGACTCGCAACTATATTTGGTTAAAAAATTGATTGCCTCTTCTCTTTTATTATTTTGTAATAACTGTAGTACATTACGCTCAATTTCAGATTGTTTAGCGAAAAATTCTGCTTGCATGGGTTTCCAAGCTGCATCTACTACTTTAGACATATCACCCCATCTTTTGGCGGCGATAGTGCCTAAACGGTTAAAAGCCCACCAAGCAGCTTTTTGACTAAATCCGGTCTCCCTACCGCATGTCTTATAGGTCTCCGGAAAATCTTTAATAGAAGCATAAAAAGGTACATAGATTGAGGAAGCAACATTGTCTAAAGCCAGCCAGCACAATCCACCTACTTCATCAGGCAAGAAACTACGGCACTGAAGAATAGTAGCATAAATGGTAAAATAGACGGCTATATTTCTCTCTCCACGCCAATTCCAGCCCCCATTAATTTTATGGAGTTTCATCTCATCGGTTTTCATAAAAGGATTTGCAAAAGGGGAGATGGTGGTTTTTCCCTCTTTATCAGTAACTGTCAATGTTTTACGCATATCGTATTCCGTACCTTCATAGTAATCTTTAAAAACTCTCACCATATCTTCCAATTTTACTAAGGAGTCAGGTTTTACTGAGAAGGGATAATTTTCGCTATTAGGGTCTAATTTGAGAGAGGGTGCTAATAGGTCAAAAACGCGCCATTCTCTACGGCGACAAGCTACGGAAGTTCTGGTTGCAGGTGCATAAGCGTATGCAAATTGGAAAGTCTCTTTCTTTTTGTCGTACCAACCATTTTCTTCTGCTACCGTATAGATATTATCTGAAGCCATAAAATAATTCTTATTTTTCAAATCTATCGCTCTGATCGTAGAGGCATTAGCATTCACGCCTACATGGTCGTCAGGCACTCTTTGGGCTGCCCATACGGCACCTACTTTTCCTTTTCCCGGTCCAACAATCTCAAGATGCCAAACTTCATTTTTATCGGCAATGGTTAGGCATTCACCATCATCATTCCATCCATATTTTTTCAATAATTCGCCTGCCATCGTAATTGCTTCACGAGCAGTAGCGCAACGTTCCATTATGAGCATGCAGAGTGCCGTACAATCTATGAGACCACTATCCGATTTCAATTCTGAACGCCCTCCAAAAGTAGATTCACCAATTGCTAACTGCTTCTCATTCAAACAGGGATAAGCTGAGTTAAAATATTGGTAAGTATGTTCTGCTTCAGGAATTACTCCCGTTCTAACAAATTCATATTTAGGCATTTTGTTTTTTTCTGAGGGAGCAGGACGTCTTTTGTAGAGTGTTTTCATCGTTCCTTTAGGAAAATCTTTTGCTTTTTCTACTAAAATATTGGTTCGTGTTCTGCCGCTATCATCGCTATGTGAAGTCATTACAGAACCATCCGAAGAGGCTTGTTTTCCGACCGTTACAGAGGTACATTCCATACCATAAGTAAGGTCAGGAAAATTAAGGATTTCATTGGTTTGTCCAAACAAAAAGGAGCATTGTGCTGTCAAAATTAAGAACAATAGTCGTTTCATTTCTTTATATTTTAATTACATGATCAATCAAAGTGCAAAATTACGATTTTTTTTTGATTTTGTATTTTTTTTATCGTTCTATACAGACAAATGGTCAAAATACTTGTATCATCTACTCTTTCAAATAGATTTCCAACTCTATTTTCAGCCAACTGCCTTCCCAATCTTTTTCCTGAATTTTAGCATAGAACATTTTGCCGGCGTCCATGAGGCGTGCCAACATTTCATTTTTATTGCGTGGGATATAGCCCAATTTTTCGCCTTGTGCATTATGTATCATTATAGCAAAGCTATCGTATTTATTATCAGGTTCTCGAATGAGAGTTAAGGTTTGACCTTTTCCCAATTTTGCCTCAATTTCAGTCAAGTTGTTGATATAAGTAGTTCCTGCAACGACACATTCTAACGACAGAATTTCATCACTTGGAATAGACAAGTCTCCACCTTGTTTATAGATCAATTGTATTAAACCTCCTGAGTATTTGGTAATTTCATTTTGAGTCATAGTTAAACTGTTTTTAGCAATTCTAATCTTTCTTCATATTTTTTTTTCTCTTCTGAAGCTTGTTTTATGAGCATTTCTGTCTGTTGATTTTGTTTTGCAACCCACTCTTCAGTTCGGAGCTCTTTTTCAATTGTAAAAGGAAATTCTGAGCGGATTTGTTCGGTTTCTGCAATGAGCTTTTTAATACCACTTTTGAGCAGTTCTATTTGTAATTTTAAATCATCCGCAGAAAGTAAATTGGCGTATGATTCAATATCATGAGTCATGATTGATAAAGCTTGAAGGCTCTCTAAGTCTCCATATTCGTAGGCTCTTTTAACGGTATGCCAAAGGTTTTTTTGATTTTCGGTCAAATTAGGATTCAAATCAGGATGTAACTCTTTAGCTAATTGGCGATATAGTTTACGCAGTTCGGCACTTCGTTCAGGAGAAGCTAAATGAGAGAGTAGATGATTGGCATGATATACACGCTCAGCCTCAATGAGAATTTTCTCATAATCTTGTTGAAGACCAAATTCTACCTTTGCTTCAATTTTATCCCAATTGATAGTTTCGTTTCTATTGAGATAGGCAACGGCAAGTTCAGTCATCTTTTTGATGCGTTTTACTTCCAGACGCAGTTTCATGAGTTCCAACTGTTTAGCCCCAATTTTAATCACATAAAGTGCTTCTAATTGTGGTTTACTCCACTCTATTAAGACATCTTTATCCGTAATAAGTTTTACATATTCCCCTTTTAAAAGGAAATATTGTTCTTTAAGTAGTTCTTTTTCCGATGATTTAGCTAACTCTGAGTTCATTTTCGATGATATTAATGAAGTTACAAAAATACTTTTTTTTTCAATAAGATTGGATAAAAAAAAGATTTTAAAATTGTTAATTTTTTTTCAGTCTAATAAAAAAAAATCATGTATATTTGTGCCCACAAAAAAGAAAGCATGAATAATAAGGCTAAAAGCAGTGCGATACCGAAAAAATTGGGTGTCGGTGCAGTTTATATCACTGCCGTAACTTCTATATTAGGTGCGATATTGTTTTTGAGAATGGGTACTGCAACCGGTACTTTGGGATTTTTTGGGATTATTTTGCTGATATTGTTAGGACATTTGATTACGATTCCTACTGCCTTAGCAATTTCTGAATTAGCTACTAATACTCGTGTAGAAGGTGGTGGTGTTTATTTTATTATTTCCCGTTCTTTTGGACTTAAAATTGGGGCTACTATAGGGATCACACTTTTTTTGTCGGAAGCGATCAGTATTGCATTCTACACCATTGCGTTTGCGGAGGCTTTCCATCCGATTTTGATGTGGATCAATGATGTTATTGGCTTCCAATTGCCCAAGCAAGTGATCAGCATTCCTATCCTATTGATTATGGCTTGGATTGTATTGAAAAACGGGTCAGGGTCAAGTTTGCGGATTCTATATCTCATCACATCAATGATGTTTTTGGCGATTTTATGTTTCTTTATTGGCAAGCCTGTTACTACTGAGGGTCTCGTTATTACCGGTGCTATTGGTGATGCTTTTCACACTTTCAATCTCCAAGATTTCTTTGTGATGTTTGCGATTTGTTTTCCTGCATTTACAGGATTGACGATGGGGGTAGGATTGAGTGGTGACCTCAAAAATCCGGGAAAATCTATTCCGATTGGCACTATTGCTGCCACGATTACCGGTTTAGTGGTGTATATCTTAGTGGCTGTAAAATTTGCTGCTTCTGCCTCTTCAGCCGATTTGATTGCGAATCCGCTGTTGATGTCAAATATCGCCTTTTTAGGTTTTATTATTATTCCCGTAGGGTTAGCGGCAAGTACCTCTTCATCCGGATTTGCTGCTTTTATGGTCGCTCCACGTACCTTACAAGCCATTGCTTCCGACCGTATTTTTCCTTTTAGACGGTTGAATATCTTCTTTGCAAAAGGTAAAGGTGCTAATAAAGAGCCTGTAAATGCCTCTATTTTTGCTTTTTTAATTGCTTTTGTCTTTGTGGCTTTTGGTAAAGTAGATACAGTTGCCAACATTATCACTATGTTTTTTCTCATCTCTTATGGCTCGTTATGTCTCATCTCTTTTCTCAATCATTTTGGCTCTGCACCTTCTTACCGTCCTATTTTTAAGTCGAGGTGGTATATCTCTCTCTTAGGATTTGTGATTTCTATATGGACTATGTTTAAAATCAATGCTTTATATACTGTTATTGCTTATGCTATTATTGTTCTATTGTATCTATTTATTGAGCATGCCAATAAAGAAAAAAAAGGGTTAGTCAATATTTTTAAAGGGGCTTTATTTCAGGCTAATAGACGATTGCAGGTCTATGTTCAAAAGCAACAATCCAATATCGAAAAGGAGGAATGGCGCCCTGCTGCTCTTTGCCTCTCTTCTCATGCTTTAGAGAGAGAAAAAATATTGGATATGATGGGCTGGGTAGGTTATCAACATGGATTTGGTACTTTTTTTCACTATACAGAAGGGTTCTACACTACAGAGACTCAACTTCTTTCAGATACTATCATTAAACAATTAATAGAAAAAAACCGCAAAAACCGCAATACCCTTTACATAGATTCAATTACAGCTCCCTCTTTTCCATCGGCAATGTCTCAGATGGTTCAAACTCCCTCTATCTCAGGGATGGACAACAATATGGTGCTCCTTGAATATGACGTAGGCGTGCATGAAGAGTTGTTGCAGATTCTGCGCAATTATGAGATGATTAAAGCAGGTGGCTTTGACTGTTGTATTTATGCCACCACAGCCCGTCAAATAGACAATCGCAATGGCATTCATGTTTGGATCAATGAACAGGATACTAATAACAATCTGATGATTATGTTAAGTTATGTATTGATGGCACATCCATTTTGGAGAAAAAGTCCTATTAAGATTTTCATGCCCGGCAAATCGGACGAAAGTAGCCAATCGGTTCAAAATCTAAAAGACCGTATCGCTTCCGATCGATTGCCGGTAACTTTTACCAATATAGAGATGGTTGACATAGCCGATCACCAATCATTACATCAGGTCATTGAACAACATTCTAAAGATGCCGGACTGACTATGATCGGTTTTTCTGAGGCTAATGTATCTGATATAGATTATTTTAATAATTTTGAAGAGATGGGAGATATTCTTTTTGTTCATGCTACTAAAGAGAGAAATATACGATAAAATTATGGCAAATATCAAAGCTCTTGCCGGTCAAACTGCAATTTATGGAGTATCTACTATTCTAAGCCGATTACTAAATTACGCATTAGTTCCCTTACACGTCTATATTTTCAAAGAGACTGCCGATTATGGGGTAGTAGGTGAATTGTATGCTTGGGTGAGTTTGGTGATGGTGTTCCTGACTTATGGTACTGAAACTGCCTTTTTCCGTTATGCAAAAAATGAAATTTATAAAGATAAATTAGTCTCCACGATAGCTACTTCACTGTTTATTACCTCCTTGATTTTTATCGTTTTAGCGACCGTTTGTTCTACTACGATTGCCGGTTGGTTGCGATATGAAAATCACCCTGAATATGTTACCTGGTTTGCGCTCATTATAGGTATAGATGCCTTTACCTCTATCTTTTTTGCCTCTTTACGACAACGCCTACAGGCTATAAAATTTGCAGCAGTCAAAATTACTAATATTGTTGTCAATGTGATCATGAACCTCTTTTTCCTCTTACTTTTTCCCTATCTTCTTGAGAAACAAATTGCTGTAGAATTAGTAAATGCTATTTACAGTCCCGCTGTTGGGGTTGGTTATATTTTTATCTCTAATTTGATTGCAAGTATTGTAACGTTCTTGATGTTATTTCCTGAGCTACTCAAGATCAAACTTTCTTTTAGTTGGCAATTATGGAAAATGGTGATGATTTATGCTTTACCCCTTTTAGCATTTAACCTTGCCGGTATTGTAAATGAAACGATGGATAGGATTCTCATCAGGCGGTTATCTCCACCTGACATGGCTCAATCTCAGGTTGGTATCTACAGTGCATGTTACAAAATATCAATTTTGATGACCATTTTTGTGCAAGCTTTTAAATATGCTGCGGAGCCATTTTTCTTTAAAAAATCAAATGATAAAGATGCCAAACAGACCTATTCTGATGTAATGTCTATCTTTGTGCTACTACTTTCGGTGATTTTTTTGGGAATAATGCTCTATATAGATATAGTACAATATTTTGTAAGTGCTAATTACAGAGTTGGATTGAAGGTAGTGCCGATACTATTATTAGCAAATCTCTGTTTGGGAGTATTTTACAATCTGTCCATTTGGTATAAACTGACCGATAAGACCCGTTTTGGCGCTTATATTGCCATCTTTGGGGCTGTCATTACCTTATCCTTAAATTTTTGGTTAATCCCTATTATGGGGTACATGGGTTCTGCGTATGCTACTTTGATTTGTTATTTTTCGATGGTGGTAATCTCTTTCTTCTTTGGGAAAAAATACTATCCTGTTGACTATAAAATCTTGCGGATATTGAGTTATGTGATCGGTTCGATAGTAGTTTGGCAAATCTCAACGCTCTTTTCTATTGATAATATCTATTTAAAATTGTCGGCAAACACCCTATTACTATTGTGTTACTTGTCTATTGTAGTTTTTTTCGATAAAAAATATTTATTCGCATTGATAAAAAGGTAAATTAATTGCTTGCGAAAAAATAATGAAAAAACTATTGTATATTTGCACCTTATTTTGTTATTCGAAAATTCTATTTGTAATATGAAAAATCAAATTAACATTCTGATTGTAGGATTAATACTATTATTATTGTTTACTAATATTACTTATGCTCAAAAATTTAAAGGGCAAGATGTTTTTATCGAAGGTGGAATTAGTTACGGAACAACACTTTATCACCCTTCAGGGACGATATATTTGAAAGATTTTTATTACCCAAGGTTAGAAGTCCGTTTTGGAAAACAGACTTCAGGTAAAAATAGATGGGAACAAATGTTGAATTTTCCCTCTTATGGAGTTGCACTTCGTTATACAACTTTCTGGGATTTTATGGATACTAAATCCGAATGGAAAGAGCGAAATAAAGTGATGGGTCAAAGTATTGCTTTTTTTGGTTATTTTAAAGGTACATTTGTGAGATATAAATGGTTTTCATGGAATTACCAACTCGGTATGGGGGCAGTCTATTTTACTAAAATCTATAATAAAGAGGTCTATTACAAACCCGACAACTCTATTGTGGATAATTATCAAAATAGAATCGATCATGGCATGTCGGTCGAAGGATTGACACCGGATTTTTCTAATCCCGATAATTATTTATATCCCGATAAAGAGGGCATTTGGAACAGTGATCCCTATACGGCAGAACGAAATCATAACTGTCTGATTTCTCTTTATGTAACTCCTTATATTAATTTTCAAACCGGATTTGATTTCCAACTTAGTAAACAAGTGGATTTAAGTTTACAAGCGACCTTTACTCATGCTTCAAATGCCAGTATGAATATGCCTAATTATGGTATTAATGAACTACATGGTGTTTTGAGTATTCTATACCATTTTAATCCCAAACAAGAGTTGGTAAAAAGACGTGATTATGAAAAACATAAGGCTGTAAATTCGCTATTCTTTACGATTGATCCCGGCTGGTTATTGGCACGTTATGATGATAATTACTATCTCAAAACGGGGATGAGTGTAGGTTATATGAGAAATGTACTGCCGGTTTTGAATGTGGGAATAGCATTGGAGGCTGCGTATGTGAGGTATTTAGGAGCATCCGAAGATCATGATGCAGAAGCATGGAGCAACGTTTTGAAAAATCCGGATGAAGCCATTGCCGCCGGTATAGACCCTAAAAATCCAACTGCCAGAATTGAAATGCCTAAAAATCTACATAACGAAGCTATTTACGCTTTTGCTGAACTTCTTTTTGGACGATTCTCTTTCCAAGTTGGGGTAGGTGCCTACTTCAATAAAGGTCCTCAACAGGCAAAATATATGGATTTAGCCCAAAATTGGGATGGTGGCGGTACCCTCAAAAGCTATCCTTGGATCTATGAAAAAGTAGGATTTAGAGTTTATCTTGGGAAAAATCACCACCATTTTGTTGGTGCCGCTATTAGAGCACATTTCCCTGTTGCGGATTATTTAGCCTTTACTTACGGCTTTAAATTTTTTAATTTTGATGATATTAAAAGGAACAAATCCGGTAAATAATGATTGATATGAAGCATATTATTCAAAAAAGTTTGCTGTTAGTATTGCTATGGATAGCTTTTTGTTTGCAATTAACAGGACAAACGATACTGAAGGGTATCGTTTCTAAAATTGATGAAAATAGCAAAACTACTCCGGTAGCGGGTGCTATCCTGCAATGGTTAGGTACTCATGAGGGCACTTTTTCTGCCGCCGATGGCACTTTTTCTATTCCAAAATCTACGGTTACCCATCAGTTGGTGGTAAAATACCAAACTTTTCAAAATGATACCATCTCTGTTACGTCCACTCAAACCTATCTCGAAATTATCATTTCCGGTGCTAATACGCTTGATGCCGTGGAAATTTCGGCTCATCAAGGTGCCTATATCTCTGTAAAACCCATTCTGACGACTACCATTACAATGGAGGGGCTTAGAAAAGCCGCCTGTTGCAATCTTTCCGAAAGTTTTGATAATACCGTAGCGGTAGATGTAGAATACGCCGATGCGGTAAGTGGCGCAAAACAGATCTCTATGTTGGGACTTTCCGGTATTTATAGTCAGATATTGTTCGAAAATACACCCTTCGTAAGATTACTATCTAATCAATTTGGACTTGGTTTTGTGCCGGGTACTTGGATGGAATCTATTTCGGTGTCTAAAGGAATATCATCAGTTACAAATGGTTATGAAGCGATTACCGGACAAATCAATATTGAATACAAAAAACCAGAAACCAATACGGAGAAGCTTTTTATCAATTTCTACGGCAATAGTATGGCAAAAGGCGAATTGAATATGAATACCCGATTTAAGGTAAAAGAGAATGTTTCTACGATGTTTTTGCTCCATACCGAAGGACAATTTGCAAAATGGGATATGAATCACGATGGTTTTATGGATGTACCCCTCAATTATCAAATCAATGCCATGAACCGCTGGGACTACTCTGTGCCCGGCAAATTTATTGGTAGAGTGATGGTCTCCTACATTTGGGAAGATAGAAGAGGAGGACAAATGGATTATCGTGATGTGGGTGATTTAACGGTCATTAATCCTCATTGGGGTATGAAAATCAAGACTAATAAACTCGATTTTATCACCAAAAATGGGTTTCTCTTAAAAGGGAAAGATGAGAGTATAGGTACTATTCTTGCTTTTACCTATCATGACAATAATGCTCTCTTTGGACGGAGGATGTACCACGTGCAACAGCTTAGTGGTTATGCTAATGTGCTCTATTCTAATAAATATGGTTCTAAAGACCAACATAAAATCACAGTAGGAGTGTCCGTTCAAATTGATGAGTTGCAAGATAAAGAGGATGTTGTGCGGGTAGCTGATCTCCCTTTTCATTCTCTCAATGTGAATCAGGAGGGACATCGTTTTGAGGTAGTACCCGGCGCATTTGCAGAGTATTCATTTTCTATTGACGAAAAATTTATCATCATGCCCGGCATGAGAATTGATTATAATTTTTTGTATAACCAACTGTTTTGGACTCCTCGGTTGCACCTTAAATGGTCACCGGTGCCTAATAGTTCGATTCGTATTTCTGCCGGAAAAGGCTACCGAACAGCTAATGTTTTGGCAGAAAATATATCTTTGCTGATTAGTAATCGCGAATTTAAATTTGAAAATAATCTACAACCGGAAGAAGCATACAACGCCGGCATTAGCTTTGTACAATCCTTTGATATGAAAGGCGACAAATCCGCTTTTGCAATAGACTATTATTATACCCATTTTGTAAATCAGACGATCATAGATCTTGATAGAGATCCTTCAAAGGTTTATGTCGGCAATCTGCGAGGAAATTCGTTTTCTCATTCGCTACAAGCCGAGTTGACACTCTACCCGATAAAACGTTTTGAAATTATTGTAGCCTATCGTTTTAATAGTGTTTGGATGACTACCAATGATGTGCTGCAAACTAAAGCCCTCGCTATTCCACATAAAGCCTTGTTGAATCTCAACTATGCTACGAAATTCGACAAATGGAAATTCAACGTTACCCTGCAATTCAATGGTCGTACCCGTCTGCCAAATGTTACTCAAACTCATGATCAGAATTTTTCAGCTTTCCGTTTGCCCGACAAATCTAAACCCTATTTTATTCTAAATGCACAAATTACTAAAAAACTAAGGGCTTGGGAAATCTATATCGGAGGCGAGAATTTAATCAATGTAAGACAAAGTCATCCCATACTGGGTGCCGATGATCCCTTTGGCTCTCATTTTGACGGCTCTATAATCTATGCCCCTATTACCGGCATTATGGGATATGTTGGTTTTAGATGGAATTTAAAATAATGAATCAAAGAAATAATCATTAAAAAATATAATTAATAAAGATGAAAAAAATTA
>JAITTF010000119.1 GCA_031287215.1 Bacteroidales bacterium | reverse complement strand
GAAACATTTATAAATGTTCGTTTTTTTATTTTGTAAAAATAAAGAGAAAAGAAAGCAAACAAACCAAATGCGGAAAATAACTCGTAAAAGAGAGGTTTTAACCCGCGAATACAATGTTTTAACTCGTGAAGACATCTCTAATTTATTTAAAAATGGTTGATTTTATCTACAAATTGTTTGATATTTTTCATCTTTTTTTCCGAAAAACGAAAAACCTCATTAGAATTGTATAAAAAAATTTCTCTTTTTTTGCGTTAATTGGGGAAATCTTTTTTGTATTGACGATTAAATTGCGATTAATACAACAGAAAAAATCAGGCAAAAATTGTTCAATTTCAGACAAAGACTTGGTGCATACAAACGGTTAATTCTTTTTTTGAGGTGCAATGATTTTTTTTCGATCTTTGTGGCGTAAAAAATTCAAATTTATGTGTCTGTGTATAATTGAAAAATTTTATGTACATTTGTACCTCATTTTTTAAAGCAAAATTTATGATTAGTTACTGGGTTATCTTTATAGCTTTTATGATTTTAAGTTTGATTGTCAGTCAAACTTTGAAAGTGAAATTTGAAAAATATTCTAAAGAACCGCTAAGTTCAGGCTTAACAGGAAGAGAAATTGCAGAAAAAATGTTGCGAGAAAATGGTATTAATGACGTTCAGGTGATCTCCACTAAGGGGCATCTTACCGATCACTATAATCCTAAAACCAAAACCGTAAATCTGAGCGAGAGTGTTTACAACTCCAATAGTGTTGCTGCTGCTGCAGTAGCAGCACATGAATGTGGACATGCTGTACAACATGCGGAAGCGTACAAATGGCTTACCTTTAGATCCACGATGGTTCCGATGGTGCAGTTCGGTTCAAGATGGTCGCAATGGATACTACTTGCCGGTTTATTGATTTGGGGATTGTCTCAATTTGCAACGATTGGCAGTGTTGTTTTAATTGTAGGGGTAGTCCTTTTTGCACTTTCTACACTTTTTGCTTTTGTAACTTTGCCGGTAGAGTATAACGCATCCGCAAGAGCATTAGCATGGCTCGATGTTACAGGCATCACACACGGCACGGAACAAAAACACGCACAAGATGCATTGCGCTGGGCAGCAAGAACTTATGTAGTGGCAGCGCTCTCTTCATTAGCCACTTTGTTATATTACATTATGATTATTTTGGGAAGACGAAATTAATGTTTTCGTTTCCATTATTTCATAGATACAATTTAAAAATTTAAAAATAATAGTTATGGTAGAAAAGATTACTACAAGTCAACAAGCAATGGATTTAGAAGATAAATATGGTGCCCATAATTATCATCCACTTGGAGTCGTATTAACAAAAGGAAAAGGTCCCTATATGTGGGACGTAGAAGGAAAAAAATATTTTGATTTTCTTTCCGCATATTCATCCGTAAATCAAGGTCATTGTCATCCCAAAATCGTGGGTGCAATGTTAGACCAAGCCCAAAAACTAACCTTAACTTCAAGGGCATTTTACAATGATTGTCTGGGACCCTATGAAAAATATGTTACCGAATTTTTTGGGTATGATAAAGTATTGCCGATGAATTCAGGTGCTGAAGCCGATGAAACTGCTCTTAAAATGTGCAGAAAATGGGCTTACATAAAAAAAGGGCTTCCTGAAAACCAAGCTAAAATTATCGTTTGTGATGGCAATTTCCATGGCAGAACGATTACGATTATCTCTATGTCAACCGATCCCGATGCCTTTGGTGGCTTTGGTCCCTTTACCCCCGGTTTTATGAAAGTGCCTTACAACGATATTGCTGCTTTAGAAAAAGCATTAGAAGATCCTAATGTTGCCGGTTTCTTAGTGGAACCTATTCAAGGTGAAGCAGGTGTTTATGTACCGGATGATGGTTATTTGAAAAAATCTTTTGACCTCTGTAAAGCTCATAATGTGCTTTTTATTGCAGATGAAGTACAAACAGGTATTGCACGTACCGGTAAAATGTTGGCTTGCGACCATGAAGATGTTCGTCCTGACATCTTAATCTTAGGAAAAGCACTTTCAGGAGGTACTATGCCGGTATCAGCAGTATTGGCTGACGATGATATTATGCTTTGTATCAAACCGGGTGAACATGGTTCTACTTTCGGTGGTAATCCTATCGCTGCACGCGTTGCTATTGCTGCTCTCGAAGTGGTAAAAGAGGAACAATTAACCGAAAAAGCTGCGTATTTAGGTGAGATTTTTAGAAATGAAATGTCTAACTTTAACAACGATATGGTTGAACAAGTGAGAGGTAAAGGCTTGTTAAATGCCGTTATTATCCGTCCAAAGAATGGTAAAGAAGCTTGGGATGTATGCGAGAAGATGAAAGAACTTGGCGTACTCGCTAAACCTACTCACCAACATATTATTCGTTTTGCTCCTCCATTGGTCATTACCGAAGAAGAATTGAGAGAAGCTATAGGTTTGATCAAAGAGGCAATAAATTTTTTTAATTAATCCAAATTCAAATGAAATTTACTGTTGCTCAAATTGCAGAACTGCTTACCGCCGATATTGAAGGCAATAAGGATGCGGTTCTGACAACCGTATGTAAAATAGAAGATGGCAAGGAGGGAGGAATCTCTTTCCTTGCTAATTCTAAATATACACACTATATTTATGATACTAAAGCTACCGCTGTCATCGTAAAATCTGATTTTGTACCCGAACATTCGGTGCCGGCAACATTGATCAAAGTAACAGATCCCTATTTGGCATTTGCTCAGTTACTTACTGCTTATGAAAATATGAAAAGCAAAAAGAGTGGAATCTCTCAATTTGTTGCCGTTGCGGCTTCTGCTACTATCGGCAAAGAGGTCTATCTGGGTGATTTTGTGAGTATTGGAGAAAATGTTGTAGTGGGTGATGCGGTCAAAATATACCCTAATGTAGTGATTGGGGATCACGTGACTATTGGCAATAATACTACCCTTTATGCCGGCGTGAAGGTTTATGAAGAGTGTGTAATCGGTAATAATTGTATCATCCATGCAGGTGCAGTTTTGGGGGCAGACGGTTTTGGCTTTGTACCTACAGATGGCTCTTATATGAAAATTCCTCAAATTGGAAATGTAGTGCTTGAAGATGGCGTTGAAATTGGTGCTAATACTTGCATTGATAGAGCTACTATGGGCTCAACGATCATCAGAAAAAATGTTAAATTAGATAACTTAATTCAAGTAGGTCATAACGTTGAAATTGGCGAGAATACAGGCTGTGCTGCTCAAGTAGGTATTTCAGGGTCAGCAAAAATCGGCAAAAATTGCATTTTAGCAGGACAAGTAGGTGTTGCAGGACATATTACTATTGGGGATCATGTTACTATCGGCGCACAGTCTGGTGCTATTAATTCGTTGAAAGACCATCAAATTGTATTAGGTAGTCCTTCAATTCCGTTGATGGAAGAGAAAAAATTGATTATCTATAGAAAAAAACTTCCTGAATTATATAAAAAAGTGGATCAATTAGAAAAAGACCTTAACACGATTGCGAAAGAGTAAAATATGGAATACCAATCTACGATAGGTTCGGCAGTCTCCTTTTCAGGAAATGGACTGCATTCAGGAAAACCGGTAACTATGACACTGCTACCGGCACCTGAAAATCATGGTATTGTCTTTCAACGCATTGATTTGCCCGACAAAACGGTTATTCATGCTTGTGTACACAATGTTTGTGATACATCTCACAGTACTACGCTCACCGAAAATGGTGCTGTAGTAAGAACTATAGAACACTTAATGGCTGCTTTGGCAGGGTTGGCTATTGATAATGTTTTAATCGAAATAGACAGCGAAGAAACACCGATCTTAGACGGAAGTTCTAAAATCTATGTGGATTTTATTCAAAAAGTCGGTATCCAAAAACAAGCCGTAGAACGACAATATTATGTCTTTGATAAAGAGATTGTCTATAAAAAAGAGAAATCAGATAGTTTCATTATGGCTACTCCGGCTCTAGATTTTAAAATAGAAATTGATGTAGATTATCAAACAGCTGTTTTAGGCAAACAATCAACACAATTGCTTGATATAAAGTATTTTTGTAAAGAATTTTACGATGCAAGAACCTTTGTTTTTCTTCATGAATTACAATTTCTCATTCAGCACAATTTAGTAAGAGGTGGGGATGTGGACAATGCAGTGGTTTTTGTAGCTCATAAACCGGAACAGGCAGTTTTAGACCAATTAGCTCTATTTTTCAATAAAAAAGATATTGATATTAACGAAAATGGAACCTTAAATCATAACTCTTTGAAATATGAAAACGAACCGGCACGCCATAAACTTTTGGACCTGCTTGGCGACCTCTATCTACTTGGAAAACCTATCAAAGGACATATTAAAGCCTTCAAACCTGGGCATTTTATAAATACAGAGTTTGTAAAATTATTCGGCTAATTTACAATGAATATTACAAATTATTTTATCATCAAATAAAAACAAAAATGAAAAAATCAATCACAATCATGCTTTTAGCCATCATTACTTTTGGCTCTTTCGGCAAAGTAAATGCACAATCCAAAGCTGTACAAACCATTGGTACGGAACCTAAAATTTTAGTTGTTTATTATTCATGGTCAGGCAATACACGTCAAGTAGCAGAACAAATTCAAACGGTAGTAGGTGGCGACATCGTAGAAATTAAAGCGTTAAAACCATATCCTGAAGAATATAAACAGTGTGTAGAACAAGCCAAAGAGGAGATCCATGCTAATTTCAAACCAGAAATCAATATCAATAAAAGAATCCTTGATATCAATAATTATGATATTATCTTTATTGGTTCACCCAATTGGTGGAGCACAATAGCACCTCCTGTAGCTTCATTTATAAATCTTTATGATTTTAAAGGAAAGACTGTTATTCCATTTTGCACCCATGGTGGCGGGCAAGAAGCCAATCTATTTAAAGATATCGAGGCAGCTGCCTTTGGCTCTAAAATCATGAAAGGTCTTGCTGTTAGTGATGCTAATATGGTTAAATCGAAAGAAGCAGTTGGAAGTTGGCTGAAAGAACTGAAAATAAAATAGAGCTTAAAATATTTTTTTGCTCAAATTTCACACTTTACTCTTAATTTTATTTTCAACATTCTAAGCAATTTAGCATAAATATTTGTTATTTCACTATTTTTTTGTACTTTTGCAAGTTTAAAAGAATATTAATATAAAATAAAAAATGGAGATATGTCAAGAGTCTTAATTATTGGTGCAGGGGGCGTTGGTGCTGTTGTAGCTCACAAATGCGCTGCAGTTCCTGAAGTATTTACCGAAATCATGTTGGCAAGCCGTACAAAAGCTAAAGCAGATAAAATTGCTGCTGCTATTGGCGGCAGTAGAATTGCTACTGCTGCCGTTGATGCGGATAATGTAGCAGAAACTATCGCACTTATAAATAGCTATAAGCCTGATTTATTGATTAATGTAGCTTTACCTTATCAAGATCTTCCACTGATGGACGCTTGTTTGGCTACGAAAACCAACTATATGGATACCGCCAATTATGAGCCTAAAGATGTTGCTAAATTTGAATATAAATGGCAATGGGCTTACCATGAACGCTTTAAAGAATCCGGTATTCTGGCTTTGTTAGGTTGTGGCTTTGACCCCGGCGTTACAGGCGTTTATACTGCCTACGCCGCAAAACACCATTTTGATGAAATGCACTCGCTGGATATTGTAGATTGTAACG